>DATLFF010000383.1:0-2475 GCA_035524915.1 Gemmatimonadota bacterium
GCGCGGCCTCGGCGTCGGGCACCAGGCAGAGGAAGGGCCGCGGCTCGGCGTAGCCCTTGAGCCGCCGCGCGAGGTCCACCGCGCGCCCCCGGCGCGGGTCCCCGCTCAGGCTGACGACGGTCTCGGTGGGATGGAGGATCAGGCGGCCCTCGGCGAGCGCGGCGACCGCCGCGGCGATCCCGGCCGGGTCGGGCGCGACCAGCCGGGCTATACCTTCACCTCGCCGGTCATCTCCAAGGGTCCGGAGTACGCCGCCAGACGCGGCAGCACGACCCGCTCCAGGAACGCGCGCACCTGCTCGGGCGCCCGGCCCACGTGGGACCGCGGGTCACGGACCCGCTCCCAGGCCTCCTCGGACAGCGCCGCGAACTCGGCCTCGCCGGCGAGGCGGTCCAGCAGGTCGCCGGGCTCCCCGCTCTCGACCCGCTGGGCCGCCTCGCGGGCCCGCACGCGGATCTGCTCGTGCAGGGCCTGGCGGTCGCCGCCCGCCTCGACCGCCTCCATGAGCAAGGTCTCGGTGGCAATAGTGGGGAGCTCGGCCTCGAGCCGGCGGCGGATCTCCTCCTCGCGGACCTCGGCGCCGCTCGCCACGTCGTGCCACAGGATCAGGAGCGCGTCGGCCGTCAGGAACAACTCGGGCAGCGCGATCCGCTTGACCGCCGAGTCGTCGAGCGTGCGCTCGAGCCACTGGCCTGCGGCCGTCCAGGCGAGCGCTCCCGAGGACTGGATCGCCCACCGGGCGAGGCCGCACATCCGCTCGGCGCGCATGGGATTGCGCTTGTAGGGCATGGCCGAGGAGCCGACCTGCCGGGCGCGGAACGGCTCCAGCACCTCACCCAGGTGCTGGAGCAGCCGGAGGTCGTGGCCGAACTTCGACGCCGACTGCGCCACGCCCGACAGGGTCGCCGCCCAGGCCGCGTCCACCTTCCGCGGCGCGGTCTGGCCGGTGACCGGGAAGGCGCCGGGCGCGCCCAGCTTCTCCACCACGCGCCGCTCCAGCTCCTCGACCATCGCGTGATCGCCCGCCGCCAGCGCCAGGAACGAGGCCTGCGTGCCGGTCGTGCCCTTGAGCCCCCGGAGCCGGAACTCGCCGAGCCGCCAGGCGATCTCGTCGAGGTCCAGCAGCAGGTCCTGGATCCACAGGGTGGCACGCTTCCCCACCGTGGTGGGCTGGGCCGGCTGGAAGTGGGTCCACCCGAGCGTCGGGAGCTCCGCCCACCGTTCGGCGAAGTCCGCCAGCGCCGCCACCACGCAGAGCGCCTTCCGCTCCGCGACCCGCATGGCGTCCCGCATGATGAGGAGGTCGGCGTTGTCCACCACAAACGCCGATGTGGCGCCCAGGTGGATGATGCCGGCGGCCTCCGGCGCGGCTTCGCCGAAGGCGTGGACGTGCGCCATCACGTCGTGGCGGAGCTCGCCCTCGAGCTCGGCGGCGCGGTCGAAGTCGATGGAGTCCGCCGCCCGCCGGAGCGCCTCGACCTGCCCGGCGGTCACGCCTCCGAGGCCGGCCTCGGCCTGCGCCTCGGCCAGCGCGATCCAGATCCGCCGCCAGGTCCGGATCCGGTGGCGGGCAGAGAACAGCCACGCCATCTCGTCCGAGGCGTAGCGGTCGATGAGGGGATGCTCGAAGCGGTCGTGGCGGTCGCTTTCTCCAGCCATGAGCGTCAATCTAGGGCCGAGTGCCCAGCAGGGTGAGGATGCTGTCCGTCTGCGCCAGCAGCGCGTCGGTGTCCGACCGGACTTCGTAATAGGCGAACATCCTGAGCGCGAGAGCCCCGCTGAGCCTCTCGTCGGACAGGATCGTGCCGATGAGCTCGTGCGACGGCCGACCCCTCGCGACGCCGGCCGCTACGGCCTGGCCGACCGTGAAGAGCTGGGGCGTCGACTCCACCACCTCCTCCGTCGCGTCCTCGAGGTAGCCGGGCCACGCGGCCAACGCCGACCGGAGACGCGGATTCCGCAGGAGCTGGATGCGGCCGGACCCGAGAGCGCTGTCCAGCGCGCCGGTCCGCGGGTTGAAAGTCTGGACGTCGAGCATCGCCTGGAACAGCGCGTCGACCGAGTCGGCCGGCAGGCCGTCGACGCCGACGACCAGGACCTGCCGCGTGACATCGGCCGCCCGCTGCTGCTCAACGTGGACCTGCTCCAATGCCGAGCGGTTGGCCTCGAAGTCGGATCGGAGATCCTCGATGAGGGCGCTCTCGTCCCGTCGGTCCTGGAGCCACGCCCAGCCCGCGTCGATCCAGAGCGCAATGAGCACGCCGACGACGATGATGGCGAGCTCGCCGGCGGCGCGACGGGCTCGCGAGGCGGGACGATCGCTCATCTCCACGTGCTCCCGGAGCGGTTCAGTCGGTTCGGTCGGTTCGGTCGGTTCGTCGGTCATTCATCCTCCCGCCGCCGGCGGGGCGTTCCGAATCGGGGCCGCGGCTCCGTCGCTGAAAACCGACCCCGATCGGCTTCGCGCTCGGAGGC
>DATLFF010000384.1:0-2341 GCA_035524915.1 Gemmatimonadota bacterium
GAGGTGAAGACGCGCACCGAGGGATGGCTCGCCCCGCCGGCGGCCGGCGTGGACGCGCGAAAGCGCCGCCGGATCGCGGCCGCCGCCGCCGTGGCGGCCACCCGCTGGCCGGCGCGCGCGTTCCGCTTCGACGTGATCGCCGTCACCTGGACGCACGAGGGTCCCCGGGTCGAGCACCTGGAGGACGCCTTCCGGTTGGGAGAGTGATCCCGGCCGCCGGTTCGTACTAGGCGGCGCCCTCGCTCGGGTCGGAGGCGGGCGCGGGCTCCTCCTCCACCAGCGTGGAGAGGATGTCGCGGTTCGTGTCCACCACGAACAGGAAGGTCGCCGCGAGGTCCGGGTCGAACTGGGTGCCGGCGTTGCGGCGGATCTCCTCGCTGGCGTAGCGCAGGCCGCGGGAGCGGTCGGCATAGGGCCGGCGGCGGATCATGGCGTGAAAGGCGTCGATCAGACCGACGATCCGGGCGCCGTAGGGGATCTCCTCGCCGCGCAGCTCGTCGGGGTAGCCCTTGCCGTCCCACCGCTCGTGGTGGTGGCGGACGCTCGGGACGATCGCGTCGAGGCCCGGCAGGGGGGCCAGGACCCGCGCGCCGATCTCGTGGTGCTCGCGGACCTGGCGGTACTCCTCCCGGGTGAGGAAGCCCTTCTTCTGCAGGATCTCTTCGGGAATCGCCAGCTTGCCGACGTCCCGCAGAAGGCAGGCGAGGTGGATCGAACGCCGTTCCCGGCCGGACAGGGCCAGATTCGCGAGGAAGAGCTCGGCCATCGTGGCGACGGTGCGGAGATGCTCCGCCGACTGGGGGTCGCGCTCGTGGAGGGCGGCCGTCAGCCCGGCCACCACGTCGCTCTCCCGGTCGGCGTCCGACGAGGCTTCGCCGAGAGCCTCGAGCAGGAGGCTGGTCATGTCGTCCTCCTTCTCGCGCAGGATCTGCAGGCCGGGGACGGACCCCGCGGCAATCCCCAAATCGCCCGGGTCAATCCGGGCGAACGCCGAGACCCGGTTCCGGCCGTGGTTCTTGGAGTGATACAGGGCATCGTCCGCCTTGTGGAGGAGATCGGTCGGCGTGGTCGCGTCGTCGGGATACGTGGCGATGCCGATCGAGACGCTCAGGGGCTGGCGGATGACCCCGAACTCGGCCCGCTCGATCCGGGCGCGCAGCCGCTCGGCCACGACCTGGGCCCGCTCCGCGCCGGTGTCCGGCAGGAGCAGCGCGAACTCCTCCCCCCCGTAGCGGGCCACCGTGTCGATGCCGCGGACGTGCCCGGCGAGGATCATCGCGGTCTGGCGGATCACCGCGTCGCCCGCCAGGTGGCCGTAGGTGTCGTTGACGCTCTTGAGGTGGTCGAGGTCGACCATCACCAGACTGAGCCGGCCTCCCGCGCGGTCCGTGCGCTCCACCTCGTCGGCGAGCCGGCGGTGGAATACGCGCACGTTGTAGAGCCCCGTGAGGCCGTCCCGCCGCGCGGCCTCGGCCACCTCGGCCATCTCGTCGGCCCGGCCGAGCGCCCGGCCGGCGGCATCGGCCATGAACCGGCAGAGCTTGATGTCGTGGTCGGTGAAGAGACGCCCGCCCCCCTCGAGCCGGACCGACACGACTCCGCGCGGCTCGCCCTCCTGGAGGATCGGGGTCACCAGAAGGGACGCCCGCCGGGCCCGGTGGGGGAGCGCGCCCCGCACGGGAGCCATGTCGGGATCGCGGTCGGCGCGTCCGATCACGACGGGAGCGCGCCGCTCGATGGCCGTCCGGATCTCCGGATAGCGGTCGATGTCGATCGTCAGGTCTTGGACCCGCTCGCCCCGGTCCATGCCGGCCACCACCTCGGCCCCGCCGGTCTCCCGGTCGATGAGGATGATCGCCACGCGTCCGGCGCGGAACAGCCGGGCCAGCAGCTCGCAGGCCCGGTCGTAGACCTCCTTCTCGTCCAGCGCGCCGGCCAGCAGGGTGGAGATCTCGAGCGCGTTGTCGACCAGCTCGGCCGAGACCTCCTCGCGCCCGAGCTCCTCGGCGAGGTAGCCCACCACTCCGGCGGTGGTCAGGAACAGCGCGGTCTGGAGGAGGAGGACCCCCCACTCGAAGGAGCCGCTCCCCACCACGAGGATCGCGTGACCGGCGGCCACCGCGGCCGCCATGATCAGCGCCCAGGACAGGCGGCGGGCCAGCGTGGCGAGCAGGACGGTGAGGAGGAGCATCGGGTAGAAGACCCAGGCGCCGCCCCGGAAGTACGCGGCCGCCAGCCACCCGACCAGCAGGCCCTCGGAGGCGAGGAACACGAAGTCGAACCGGCGCCCGGTGAAGTGGTGCCTGGGTAGCGCCACGAGGAGAGCCGTGCCGGTCGCGTA
>DATLFF010000385.1:0-3459 GCA_035524915.1 Gemmatimonadota bacterium
CGAACGTGTCCGCGATCCTGGCGGTGGCGGGGGCCGGCTGGAAGGACGTGGTGAAGACCACCGTGTTCCTCGCCGACATGGCGGACTTCCAGGCCTTCAACGCGATCTACGCCGTGGTGGTGGAGGCGCCCTTCCCGGCGCGCAGCACGGTGGCCGCGGCCGGGCTCCCCAAGGGAGCCCGGGTCGAGATCGACGCGGTGGCCCGCCGGGCCGGCGGCGCGTGAGCCGCCCACGCCAGGAGGGCCCGTGAACCTGTCCCGCGAGGAGATCGTCAAGCTCACCGAGATGGTGCGGTGCGCCGGTTGAGCGTCGAAGCTGAGTCCGGAGGACTTGCATCGCGCGCTCTCCCATCTGCCCGCCGGCCCCCACGACCCGGACCTCCTCGTCGGACACGAGTCGTTCGACGACGCCGGGGTGTGGCGGGTGACGGACGACCTCGCCCTGGTCCAGACGGTCGACTTCTTCACGCCGATCGTGGATGACCCGTACGACTTCGGGCAGATCGCCGCCGCCAACGCGCTCTCCGACGTCTACGCCATGGGCGGCACGCCGAGGACCGCGCTGAACCTCGTGTGCTGGCCGTCGGACGGGCCGGCCCCGGAGGTCCTCGGCCGGATCCTGGCCGGCGGCGCGGACAAGATCCACGAGGCCGGCTGCCTCGTGATCGGCGGGCACTCGATCCAGGACGAGGAGCTGAAGTTCGGCTACGCCGTGACCGGGACGGTGCACCCCGACCGGCTGGTCACCAACGCCGCGGCCCGGCCGGGGGACGCGCTCGTCCTCACCAAGCCGCTGGGAACCGGGATCCTGACGACCGCGCTCAAGGCAGGCGCCGTGACGGCGGTCGAGATCGCCCCCGCGGTGGCGTCGATGAAGGCGCTCTCGGCCCGGGCGATGGAGCTGGGGCTCGAAGCCGGCGTCCGGGCCGGGACCGACGTGACCGGATTCGGGCTGGCCGGGCACGGCGCCCAGCTGGCGGACGCGAGCGGGGTGACGCTGGCGTTCGAGGCCGCGGAGCTCCCGCTCTTCGCCGGGGCGGAGGCGCTGGCGCTCGCCGGC
Organism: Gemmatimonadota bacterium; assembly: GCA_035524915.1. GTDB lineage: Bacteria > Gemmatimonadota > Gemmatimonadetes > JACCXV01 > JAHWKZ01 > DATLFF01. Next base: position 1,060 of record DATLFF010000385.1, read on the forward strand.
CACGTCCCCGGCGGGGGGCGGAGCAACCATGCGTACTTCGGGCCGCGGGTCGAGGTGGGAGAGGGAGTGGCCGAGTCGCGCGTGCTCCTGGCGTTCGACCCGCAGACCAGCGGGGGGCTCCTCCTTGCCGTCGCCGGCCCGGCCGCGGACGCGCTGGTGGAGGCGCTCCGCGAGAGCGGCTACGGGGGTGCGGCGCGAGTGGGCCAGGTGGAGCCCCGCGGCGCCGGCGGGCCCGCCGTGCGGCTCGTCTGACCCCAACCGGAACACCCCGCCGGGGGTTTGACACCGGGCCGGGCAGGGGCGACCTTGAGTGCCCGCCGCGGAAACGCTACGGTCCGATCCGTCGGCTCCCCCGAGCGACATGACCGACCGTCCTATTCCTGGGAGTATCCATATGCCTCACCGCCGCCGATCCGCACTCGCCACCGGCCTCATCTTTCTCGCCACGGCCGTCGCCTGCAGCTCCTCGACCGCTCCCCCGCCGCCCCCGCCGCCGCCGGTGGACGGAACCGGCACGGTGGGCGCCGCCGGAGGCACCGTCGTCCTGTCGAACCAGTCCGAGGTGACGGTCCCGCCGGGAGCGCTCTCGAACAACGTGACGATCACGATCGCGGCCTGCGCGACACCGGCCGTGCTGGCCGCGAGGGGCGCGATCGGGCAGGCCTACTGCTACACCCCCGACGGCCAGCTCTTCGGATCGCCGATCGAGGTAACGATCTTCCTGCCGGCGGCCGCCCTCGGCGCCACGCCGATCGAGGTCGTGACGCTGCTGACGAGCGGCGGGGCCGCGGGTGCCGCGGTCGAGGAGCTCACCAACGTGCGCCGCCAGAACGTGGCCGGCGGGTTCGAGATCATCGGAAACACGACCCACTTCTCGACCATCGTCCCGGCGATCGCCAACCAGCCGCCCACCGCCGACGCCGGCCCCGACCTGGACGCCCTGGTGGGCGAGCGGGTGACGATCACGGGCGGCGGGACCGACCCCGAGGGCCGCGCGCTCGGCTTCTCCTGGACGGTCCTGTCGCGGCCCCAGGGGAGCACCGCCCAGCTCGAGGACGCGGACACCGTCACCCCGGAGATCATGCCGGACGTGGCGGGCACCTACGTGCTCCAGCTCACCGTGACGGACGACCAGGGCCAGACGGCCACCGACACGATGGAGATCGACGTGACCCAGCCGGTCGGCCCGGTGGGCAACGCCGGACCCGACCAGAACGTCAACGTGGGAGCCAACGTCCAGCTGACCGGCTCGGCCAGCGGCGGCCAGGCCCCCGTCACGTTCATGTGGTCGATCCTCTCGGGCCCCAACAGCCCGGCGATCCAGAACGCGAACAGCGCCAACGCCTCGTTCGTGGCGAGCGCCGCGGGCACGTACGTGGTCCAGCTCAAGGTCACGGACGCCAACGGGCTGACGGACACCGACACCGTCCAGATCGTGGCCGTCCAGCCCAACCAGGCCCCGACGGGATCCCTCGACGCGCCGGCGGCCGTCTTCGTGAACACCCAGGTCTTCGCGACCGTGACGGCGTCGGATCCGGACAACGACCCGCTCGAAATCACCTGGCGGGTGGAGAACTCGAACGGCATCCAGGTCGCCAGCGGCGTGGGGACCGACATCTCCTTCACGCCGACCGGGTTCGGCCCCCACGTGGTGATCGTGACGATCTCCGACGGAACGGTGGCGACCGAACTGGCGACGGTGGTCCTGGTGAACGCCATGGTGGCGGGGAACTACGACGTTTCCCTGGAGGCGGACGCCAGCTCCTGTCCGAACGGCAGCTCCGACACCGCCGAGGGCGTTCTCCCGGTGGAGCAGCCCAGCCCGCTGCAGGCGTCGCTGAACCTCGAAGCGGCGAGCCCGGACCGCTTCGTGGGGAAGCTCACTGGACAGATGAACGGGGAGATGTTCTCCTACAGCGGGCCGATCACGGTCAAGTCGGGGGGCACCACGTTCACCGCGTCGGTCGTCATGACCGGCACGATCACCCAGGATGGCGAGATGGATCTCACCTTCACGGTGAATGCCCAGCCCTTCTGCAACATCCCCGGATCGATCGTGGGCGACCGGCAGTAGCCCCGCTCCACCTCCGCTCCACTCGAAGGGGGAGGCCCGGCGGCCTCCCCCTTCGTCGTGGGGTCGTGACCGGAGCCGGCGGCGGCGTAGATTGCCGGGGAGTCCCGCCACCCCCTCCAGGAGGCGCCCCGATGGAGACGACCCGCTCGTCCGCCCGGACCGTCCGCGCCCCCCGCGGCACGGCGCTCCGCTGCCGCGGCTGGCACCAGGAGGCGGCGCTCCGGATGCTCATGAACAACCTGGACCCCGAGGTGGCCGAGGACCCCGACCGGCTGGTGGTGTACGGCGGCTCGGGACGCGCGGCGCGCTCGTGGGAGTGCTACGAG
>DATLFF010000386.1:0-2491 GCA_035524915.1 Gemmatimonadota bacterium
ACGATGGTGAAGAAGAGCCCCGCCTCGAGGCAGTAGAGGGCAAAGAAAAGAGGGATCGACACCGGCTGATTCTAGGGCACCCGTCTCGCGGTCGCACCCCTCATCCGGCCCTTCGCTCCGCTCAGGGCCACCTTCTCCCCCGCCGGAGGCGGGGGAGAAGGCTCTGCGGTTCGATGACACACGGGGGGTCAGTTGTCGCGTTTGATCTTGCCGCCGCTTTCGCGAGCCGCGCCGCCACTCGAGCGCGAGCCGCCGCCGCTGGAGCGCGGCGGCGGGGACGATTTCCCCGAGGAGGAGGAGGACGGCCTGTCGACCGACCGGGGAGGAGGCGAGGAGGTGCGGCCACGCGACGAGCCGCGGTCGCCGGGCTGGACGCGTGCGCCGCCGATCCGATCGATCACCCGCCGGGGAACCTCGCTCGGAGGCGAGCTCCCGCGCGATGCGCCGCGGGGAGCGGGGGCGGCGGATCGCCGCGGCTCCGGCGGATTGCTCGGCCGGCTCACCCTCCCGCGCCACTCGGCGTCACGGGCCGGGGCCGGCGTCTCGCGGGGCCGCACGGCGGGCTGCTCCTGTCGCGGAGCCGGGGCCGGGGCGGGGACCGCGGGGCGGGAGAGGCGATCGCGCCAGTCGGGCTCGTTCACCTGCGGCTCATTCCCGCGCGTGGCGCCGGGGACGTGGTCACGGCGCGGCGTCGTGCCGCGGTTGATCCGGTCGCGAGCGGCGTCAGAGACGGGACGCTCCCGCTCGCCGCCGACCGGGGCGAGGCTTCCGCCGCCGATCGGGGCCACGCTGCCGCCGCCGATCGGTGCGACGTTCCCGCCACCGATGGGGGCCAGACCGCCGCCCCCGCCTCCTCCGATCACTCGTCCGGGCGTCGCGGCGCCGTCTGCAGGACGGTTCCGGACGACCCGGTCGCGGACCGCGCCGGAGAGATCGGGGTCGCGGCGGATGAACGGCGTGAGGTCCACCGTCGGACCCGCGCCGGGGCCGGCACCGGCACGGCCGGTATCGACACCCTGCCACCGGCGATTGATCGCCGCGGCCGGATCACGGAACTCCTCCCGCGTGAAGCGGGCCGGGTCGCTGGAGATCGTGGCGAAGCCGCCGCGGTCGCGCGCCAGGCGGTCCCGGATGGCATCCGTCGTCAGCGCAGCGCGGTCGGCCCGGTTCGACACGATGTTCCCCGCGTCGATGAAGGTCCAGGGGCGGAGATCGACGTCGTTCACCCGGATCCGGCCATAGAAGCCGAATCCGAAGTGGAGCCCGGCCCGGTGGAAGGGGCGGTACGCCCACGGATAGTAGGGGCGATGGAGGTCCCACCATCCAGCTGGGGCCCAGCCGAGGTAGCCGTTGCCGTACCACCAGTAGACCCAGGCGGGGGCGTAGCCGATGCCCGGCACCCAGAACCAGCCGTAGTAGGGGTCGTAGGACCAGCGGCCGTAGTGGTAGGGCACCCAACCCCACGGCTCGTAGGAGACCCAGGTGAGGCAGCCGAGACGGGAGCGCATCCAGTAGCCGTGGTGATAGGGGCGCCAGCCGGCGGCGACGGACGGCCGCCAGGCCCAGCCGTATTGGGAGATATTTACCCAGGAGCCGTGACGGGAGAGCTCGTCGTCGTAGTAGGCGAGCGAGCGGTCGAGGTAGCGGCTCGTGGTTGCGCCGTATCGCCCGGCGCGGCGGAGGAACCACGCCTCGAAATCATCGGCGGAATGGCGACCGTAGCTGGCCACATCGTACATGCCGCGGTCGTCGACTTCCGCCTGCTCGCCCGAGCGGAGGCGGGTGGAGCGGAGCGGGGTCCGGACCTCGATGGCGCCGTCGAACACCGAGACGCGGTCGCGGGCGCGGGAGTCGGTCTCCACCGAGAAGATGGCCTCGCTGGAGGCAAAGTAGGTGGCGCCGGGGGTGTCGAGGCGGAAGGAATCGCGCGTGTCGGCGATCCGGTAGACGGCTACTTTTCCGTATCGCAGCTCGGCCACGGTCTGGCCGGCCTCGCCCTCGTAGCTGTCGAGGATCGAGCGGAAGCGGATGGCGGTGGCGCGGTCGAGGGCGACCACGTTGCCGTCGGCGAGCCGGATCTCGGTCCGGCCGCGGCGGTTGGTGATCACCTCGTCGCCCGGGAAGAGCGGGAGGTTGACCCGCGCCTCGATCTCCCTCTCGTCGTCCGCGGGGCGGAGCAGCGTCCCGCCGTCGTCATACGAGATGTACGACTGGTGCCTGGCGTCGTCCGCCTGGAGCGGGAAGGCCGCTGCGGCGAACGCGAGCGTGGCGATGATCGTCAGTTTTCTCATGGTCCTCTCCCAAGTCGTGAAGAGTGTCGGTGCGCGCCACGTGCCACGCACGGATGGGTATTCCTGCTTTCAAATCAACAACTTACGCCTGGAACCGCGCCTGGACTGTCCTCTCCGGTGGAATCACTGTCCGGCTATGGGGTCGGAGCTTCACTTTTCACTTACGTTCCGGGGCGGAGGCGGTCGGCCAGGATTCGGGG
>DATLFF010000387.1:0-13017 GCA_035524915.1 Gemmatimonadota bacterium
GTAGGTGTTATCCGGCGAGCACAGCGGGAGGAGGACCTCCCGGTACGGACGCTGGGCGTCCGATCGCGCGTACACCGGCACACCCTGGTACTCACCGATCTGCGTGAGCTCGCCCATGGTGACCGTGCGCGTGGCGCCGAACTTCACCCACATCCGGCCGTCGACGGAGATCGCCGCGTCACCCGTGTACCAGCCCTGGTTGGACAGGCAGTCGTCGGGTTCATCCACCTCGATGGGACAGCCGGTCTCGTCGACCTGGACGCCCGCCGGGGTGTTCGGGCAGCGATCGAGCCCGTCGTAGACGCCGTCGTTGTCGCTGTCGAGCGGGCAGCCCCGCTCGTCGACCATGGCGCCCTGCGGCGTGTTCGGGCAGGCGTCGAGCCCGTCCGGAACGCCGTCGCCGTCGGAGTCGATCGGACAGCCGGTCTCGTCCACGATCACGCCGCGCGGCGTGTTCGGGCAGAGGTCGTCCCGGTCGGGGACGCCGTCGAAGTCCGAGTCACGGATTCCGAAGCCCTCGTCCGAGCCGCCGAAGCCGATCGTGAACCCGAGCAGGAACTCCGGATTGTTGGCCTGGAACGTCTTGGTGTTGCGGCCGGGGACGTCGGTGGTGAAGTCCCGGTCCACGAGCGCGACGTTGTCGCGCGCGTCCAGCCGCAGGGCGAACCGGTCGCTGAAGAAGATCTTCAGGCCGCCGCCCCAGTTGAGAGAGGTCATCGGCTCGTCGATGACGCCGTCGTCCTCCCCGTCCGTATCGTCGTGGTCGAATACCAGCTGACCGACGCCGGCCGAGAAGTACGGCACGACGGTCTGGTCCGCGCCCATCAGGAACTGGTAGACCCCGTCGATCCGGACCTCCCACACGTTCACGTCATCGCCGCCGAAGATGTCCTCGATCTCGTCGCCGATGGTGTCTCCACCACTCTCCGTGATGAAGCCGGCCTTCGAAAAGCTGATCGTGCCCTCGACGCCGATGTTCGCGTGCGGGAACCACGCGAGCTTCCCGCCGGCGACCCACCCGCTGTCCAGGAACACGACGTCCTCGTCGTACCTCCTCAGGCCCGCCATGCCCGAGAGCTCGAAGCTCCGGTGCAGGGTCTGGGCCCAACTCACATCCGTGGCGAGGATCGTCAACCCGATCCCCAGGGCCACGGCGGTCATGAACTTCCTCATCTGCTACCTCCGCGAAGACGTCTACGTACCCGAGGTCCATGATAGGCGAGATCGGGGGGCGGCGCGAGCCGCCCCCCGTCTCGGTGGGTGCGCCCTTCCGGGCGCTTCCTCGGTCAGTTGGAGATCGTCGTGGTCTCCTCGTTGATGATCTCACCCGTGAGCTGATCCACGGTCAGTCTCACGCGATTGACGTCGTCACCCGCGAAGTTGGCCAGGGCGAAGAACTGAACCTCCGCCGACTCGCCCGGACCGAGAGGACCGATCGTCCAGGTGAACCCGTTCCCGCTGACCGCCGACGTGCTGCCCTTGGTCGGGAAGCCCGTGCGGAAGGCCTGGAACGAGAACCGGCCGGTGTTCGGCGCAACCTGGTCCACCACCTTCACGCCCGTCGCCGTCAGGTTCGGGCTCTGGTTGGTGATGATGACCTGGAAGACGAAGTCTTCGCCGTCCTCGCCCACGGTGAAGAACTCCTTCGCCGTCTGGAACACGCCGCCAGCGTCGATGAAGCCATCCTCGTTCGTGATGTCCATCTCGATCACCAGGACCGTGGTGAGGCAGGCGAGGTCGGTCTCGACCAGCGCCTGGCCGCCCCCCGTAGTGGCGCGGGCCGTCACCCGGTTGCAGAACACCCCGGAGGTGGTCGGCGTCCTCACGTGGACCGTGAAGACGTTCACGAACGCACCAGCCGTGGGTGCCAGGCTCGGGATCGTGACCGTGAATACCTGCCGGCCGTCCGCCAGCGTGGTCACGGGCGACAGTACCGCACCCGCCCTGTGGACGGTCACGCTGTCGACGTCGATCGCACCGAAGGCCGCGTCCAGCGTATCCGCGATGACGACGTTGGTGAGCGTCGCGGAACCGCCGTTCGAGACGGCCACCGTGAAGCTGGTGGTGTCCCCGGCGCCCACGACGGCGTCGTTGGCCGTCTTGCGGACGTCCAGAAGCGCGATCACCAGGCGGTGGCACAGCGTGTCGGCATCGAAGGACTCGAACCTGTCGTCACGCAACAGGTTGTCCGCCCCATCGGTCACGGTGGCGATGTTGCACCAGATCGCCAGGTTGCCGGGGCTGGGCCGCCCGAAGACGCCGTAGTAGCCCGACGGCGCGGACAGGAAGATCTCGACCGAGTCTTCCGCCTCGCCGCCGCGGACGATCCGGTCGTCGAACCACTGGATCCAGACGACCTGGTGCCCGTCGGTCACGCTGGCGCCGATCGCCGCGGTCCGGGTTGCTTCGACGGTGCCGAAGTCCGTGGTGATGCCGAAGCAGGCCGGCGGAACGACATACGCGTTGCCAACCGTCGAACCGTCGTCGCCCCGGAAGCAGCGATCGATGGTGTCGCCGGCATCGTCGTTGTCGTCGTCGATCGCGTACACGATCGCGCGCGGATCGAAGGTCGGACGGTCACGCTCGAACCGGAAGGCCTGCTGGCCGTTCCGCTCCGCCGGTGCACCGAGATCCGGCGGACCGCTGAACTGGTCGCCAAAGCGCGGCAGCGTGTCCGTGATCCGGACGTTCTCGGAGGCGATGTCGCCCACGGAGATCGCCGAAACGGTGTAGCTGAACGTCTGGCCCACCTGGACGGTGTGCGTCTTGACGCTCCGGCCCTCCACCGTCTGGAGCGTGGCGTCCGGCGTGTTCTTGATGATGATCAGCCGGCTCGACAGCCAGATCTTCGTGAAGGTCAGCTCGCCGCAGACCTCGCCGAAGATGTCCCGGAACTGCACCCGGATCGTGTTCCGGTTGTCGACGGTCCCGGCCAGCAGCCGCTGGTAGGCGGTGCTGAACGTGTCGGCCGAGGAGACCGGCTGGCAGTCGCCGTCGCCGTCCACGTCGTGGCACCAGTAGATCGTCGGGTCCAGCCGGACCTCGACGATGCCCCAGCCGATGAAGTCGTCCTCGTCCTCGGTCGGCAGCAGGTTCAGGATGCCGCCGTCGAAGAGGTTGTTGTTCGCGTCGAACTCGATGTCCGCACGGTTGCGGTTGAACGGCGACCCCGTGAAGACGATGTACTCGTTGTCGGTCGGGCCGTTGTTCTCGGCGTTGCGGTTCTCCGAGCCGACGTTGTTGCCGTCTCCGCCGTCCTCACCCCAGAAGTCGATGTCCGGGCTGTCGTCGAGGATGTCCCACCGCATGATCCCGCGGCCGAAGTTGAAGGGCGAGTCCGAACGGAGCCGCGCCACGACGCCGATGAAGGCGGTCCAGTTGCGCGTGATCTGGCACTGGACGCCGGGGATGTCGTCGCGCGTGTCGAAGTTGTTGTTGTTCGAGTTCAGTTCGCCGCCGCAGATGTCCTCGGAGCGGACGAGCACGTTGATGACCTCGTCCCCGTCCTCGATCGCGGGACTCAGGTCGGCCGCGATGAGGCTCGGACCGATGGCGACCGGGTTCGGGTTCGGGCCCGGATCGAACGGATCGGTGTTGACCAGTTCCGGGGCCCAGGGCCAGTCGACCTCGTGGACGCTGATGTCCCAGTTCACCCAGCGCTTGATCGCGAACTGCTTGTCGCAGTCCGTGGCCTGCACGCCGGGAGCCGTGACAGCGCAGTTCGGGTCGTCGGTCGGGATGTCGTTGGACGAGACGATCACGTCCGTGATCCCCTCGACCGGCGATGTGATCACGATCCACGTCTGGCCGGCCGCGACGGTGACCGTCTGGCCGCCGAGCGACAGCGTCTCCGACGCGTCGTTCGTGAACGTGACGGCCCGACGGCTGTCGACCTCGAACGCCGGGGAGAGACCCGAGCGCGCGGTCGACGGATCGAGTTCCGGATCGTCGGTGTCGATGATGGAGCCCGTGTTGCCCATGACGGTCGGCAGCGAGCAGCCGACGTCGTCGCTCGGATCAACGAAGTCGTTGACCGGGCACTCCAGCGTGATCGTGCCGTGCTCGGCGATGTTCAGGTCCCAGTCGACCTTCACGCCCGAGACCCGGGCGCCCGCGGCGTCGCGCACCTCGGCGACGAACACGTGCTGGGTCCGGATGACGTTGCAGTCGACCGTCGGGTCGGTGTCGCTGTCCGTGAGGTCAGCGTCCACCAGGCGGATCTCGGCGCCGACGGTCAGGGTGACCGGGTTGCCGCCGATGTTCGGGAAGACCGTCTGGTCGAAGTCACGCGAGAGCGTGAGCTGGACGAAGGCCGTTTCGCCCGCGCGGATCTGGACGCCCGCGGACGCGGTGAACGCGATGCCCGAGATGGTCGTCGAGGCGCGCACCGTGTAGCTGCCCGCGGCGAAGTTGCTGAACAGCACGAAGCCGTTCGCGTCCGTGGTCGCCGAGGCCACCTGGGCCCCGGTGGAGTTGTGCAGCGTCACCGTCACGCCGGACTGGGCCACGCCGCTCCGGTTGGTGACCAGGACGTTCAGGTTGCCCGTGGTGGGCAGCGGGGCGTCGGGGGGCGGCGGCGTCAGCGCCAGGTTCGCCGTGGCCGTCGGGGCCGCGGCGGACAGCGAGACGCTCGTGGAGGCGGACTGGAATCCCTCCTTCGACGCGGTCACCGCGAACGACGCGGAGCCCGACGCCGGGACGGGGATGTTCGTGATGGAGTAGTTGCCGCTCGCGTCGGTCAGGGCGGTCGTCGTCGCGGGCGACGTGCCGACCAGCGCGCCGACGATGCCGGCGCCGCTGGAGGCGTTCGTCACCCGGCCGGAGATCGTCCCGGTGACCGGGGGCGGATCCTGGCCCGGCGGCTGGGCGCCCTGATCGTCCGCGCACGCGGCCGCGAACAGCGGCAGCGCGACCGCGAACGCCAGGAACGGCGAGCGCCAGGTCTTCTTCAGGAAACTCATCTGGGTTTGCTCCTCTGATTGAGTGCTTTCCCTACGGGTGCTGTGATAGTCGTTGCAGGTACGTCGAACGGTCCGAAGAACCCTGTCGCTTCCGGTCGCACCTCCTTGTGCTTCAAGCGTTCCACGTTGCGTATCGGTCTCCGTTGGGGCCGCCTCGGCGGCCGGTTCCCTTCGCCCGGGGGACACTCCGCCCCCGGCTCAGATTTCTGAGCGTTTCCTCAGATATCTGAGCCTCGGACCCGCCTCAGAAAGACGCCTCCGATCGGGTCCAACTCCTTGATAATCCAGCGGTTCCGGTCTTCGGGACGGAACCGCCCGGACAGGGCGATCCCTTACAAGTGCAACTCGCGTGCCGCTCCTCTAGCCGCCCCCCGCCGGGGCCACTCCCAACCCGGGCGCTTCGGGGTCCGGCAGCACCCGTCCGCCGTCCAGTCGAAGGCCCCGGAAGGGGTCCTCGGACAGGAGCAGGTGCCCGTCCAGGTCCACCCAGTCGGCGAGCGGCGCCAGGTGGGCGGCGGCGGCGATCCCGAGGGAGGACTCCACCATGCAGCCGAGGAAGACCCCGAAGTGGAGCGCCTTCGCGGCGGTCATGAGCCGGTACGCCTCCCCCACGGAGCCGGTCTTGGCGAGCTTCACGTTCACCACGTCCACCACGCCGACCAGGCCCGCCAGGTCAGCCGTGGTGCGGCACGACTCGTCGGCCACCACCGGGATCGACGTGGACGCGGCCACCCGGGCCAGGCCGTCCACGTCGTCCGCCGGGACCGGCTGCTCGAGGAGCTCGACCCCGAGATCCTCCAGCGCCGGGATCCGGGCCAGCGCCTGGTCGCGCGACCAGCCCTCGTTGGCGTCCACCCGGATCGGCTTCCCCGTCATGCCGCGGATCCGCTCCAGCACCTCGACATCGCCCTCGAACCCCATCTTGATCTTGAGGATCGGCCACCGCGCGGCCTCCTCCACCTTGGCTTTCATCTCCTCCGGCGTTCCGATCCCGATCGTGAAGGAGGTGGGCGGGACGCGGTCCAGGTCGAGCCCGAACCAGCGGTAGAGCGGAAGCCCGTGGCGCCGGGCCACCAGGTCGTAGAGGGCCGAGGAGAGCGCCGTCTTGGCGCTGGCGTTCCCTTGGAGCGCCCGGCTCCAGCGCCGCTCGATCGCGTCGAGGGCGTAGGGGTCCTCCCCCAGGCACGGCTCCAGCAGGTCCAGCGCGGCGGCCACGGTGCCGGCGGTCTCGCCGTAGCGGGCCGAGGGGGCGGCCTCGCCCCACCCCTCGTCGCCGTCGTGCTCGAGCCGCACCACCCAGTGGTCGTAGGAGCGGTGCACCGACCGCGCGATCTGGAAGGGGTGGGTCGGGGTCAGGGTGAGCGGCCGGCGCTCGACCGCGATCATCGGACGGCCCCCCCGACGGCGGGGCGGCCCTTCCGGGCCCCCACGCGTTCCACGATCGCCTCGACCAGCGGCTCCGCCCCGAACCGGACCGGGTCCACCGCCGGAAGGCCCGTCTCGGCCGTGATCCGCTCCGCCCACTCGCGCGCGGCGGAGTCGCCCAGATCCCAGCCGTTGATCGCGATCCCGGCCACGGGCGCGGGCTTCAGGTACGCCGCGATCCGCTCGTGGAGCTCGACCCAGTCGGGCACCGGCATGATCTCGATCCCGTCGTTCAGCGTGTGGGTCCGGGTCGGCTGGTGGACCAGGATCATGGCGTCCGGCATCGAGCCGTGGATGAGCCCCAGCGTCACCCCGCTGTAGCCGGGGTGCAGCAGCGAGCCCTGCCCCTCGACGAACACGAAGTCCTGTCCCGGCGCGTTGGCCAGCACGATCGTCTCCGTCGCCCCGGCGATGAAGTCGGCGATCACCCGATCCACCACCATCCCCTCGCCCCCCAGGAAGAGCCCCGTCTGGCCGGTCGGGGCGAAGGCGGCGGCGAAGCCCATCCGCTCGGCGGCCCGCTGGAGCTCGACCGAGGCCGTCATCTTGCCCACGTTGCAGTCGGAGCCGACGGTGAGGACCACGGTCGCGTCCACGTCGCCGGCCTTCCGCGAGCCGACCGGGAGATCCTCGGGCACCCGGCGGAGGTCGCGGATCGTGGCCCCCGACCGCTCCGCGGCCGCGGCCAGCTCGGGGTCGTCGCCGAGGAAGGTGTGGAGCCCGCTCACGACTTCCATCCCGGCCTCCAGAGCCCCCTTCACCATCGTCCGCCAGGTCTCGGGGAGCCGCCCGCCCCGCGGGGCCACGCCGATCAGGAACGTGTCCGGGCCGAGCGCCAGCCCCTCCTCGAGCGTGGCCACGATCGGGATCGGCGGGCCGAAGCCGAGGACGGCGTCGGTCGTCTTCCCGGCCGTCACCGAGTCCAGCACCCCGATCACGTCGTCGGGGGCGTAGCGGATCACGCACGTGGCGGTCTTGGCGTCGAGGACGCCGAAGCGCCCCTCCGCGAGGATCAGCACCCTACGCTTCGCCACCCTCGGCCTCCTCCGCGAGCCCCTCGGCCCGCCCAAGGTTCGTGTTCGCGAGGTCCGGCCCGTCCCAGCGGACCGACGCCGCCAGGCGCTGGCCGGTGGGGGTCGTGGCGAGCCCGCCCTTCGCCGTCTCGCGGTAGCGCTCGTCCATCTCCCGCCCGATCTGACCCATGACGTCGATCACCTCGTCCGCCGGGATCGGAAACCGGAGCCCGGCGAGCGCCATCTCGCTGGCCGCCACCGCCTGCACCGCCGCGGAGACGTTCCGCGTGAGGCAGGGCACCTCGACCAGCCCGCCCACGGGGTCGCAGATCAGCCCCAGCATCCCCTGGAGGGTGAACGCCACGGCTTCGCCGGCCTGCCCCGGCGAGCCGCCGCGGAGCTCCGTCAGGGCCGCCGCCGCCATGGCCGCGGCGCTGCCGGTCTCGGCCTGGCAGCCGCCGGTCGCACCGGCCACGCTCGCCCGGGCCACGATCACCTGCCCGACCCCGGCCGCGGTGAGGAGCCCCTGGACCAGGTCGCGGTCGGAGAGGTCCAGCGCCTCCCGGGCCGAGAGGAGGATCGCCGGCAGGATCCCGGAGGATCCGGCCGTGGGGGTCGCCACGATCGTCCCCATGCGGGCGTTGACCTCCATGGTGGCCTGGGCCCGGGCGATCACGCCGCCGACGAACGGCCCCACCAGGGACGGCCGGCCACCCCCGAGGCGCCACGCCTCGAACGCCCGCGCGCCGCCCCCCAGGAGCCCGGACACGCTGGGGGCTTCGGACTCGAGCCCCCGCTCCACCGCCTCCCGCATCGTGTCCAGGCGCTGGCCGAGCCGCTCCAGGACCTCGGCCTCCGTCTTGTGGGTGTCCTCGAGTTCCTCGTCCAGCACCACCCGCCACATCGCAGCACCGGTCGCGGTGGCCTTCTCGACGATCGCCTGGACGGAGTCGAACACCGGCTCGGTCACCTTCCGCTGGGGGGCCGGCCCACCACGGCACGGCCGATGGCATCGAAGACGCTCTTCGTCGGCGAATATAGGGCGCTTTGCGGAACCGGGTTACGAGAGGAAGGGGTCCATCGCCCGGACGGTGCCGTACTGCCGGCCGTGCTCGAAGTCCTCGGTCCAGATCACCGGCAGGCCGTAGAACTCCGCGTACGACCACATGTGCGCGTCGAACCACGACAGGCCGTAGGCCGCCGTCCCCCAGAGCGCGATCCGGAGGATCTCCTCGCTCGGGTAGAGCACGGTGTGGTCGATCAGGATCTCTTCGGCCTCGCGGCGGGCATCCTCGGGCGACAGGATCGGCGGGCCGGCGACGCTCCGGGTGACGGCGGCCATGAACTCGACGACCGCCTGATGGGCCACCCGGAGCGACCCGTCCTCGATCCCCTGCCGGAGGAGCGCCGTCGCCCGGCGCTGCTTCTCGGGGAAACGGCCGTCGCAACGGTAGACCAGGACGTTGGTGTCAACGAGGTCGGCCACGGTCGTAGAGATCCTCGCGGGTCCAGCCCCGATCCGCCGCGGGCTCCGGAGGTGCCGCCTCCCGCCGGCGCTCGTGACGGGCCGTGGCCTGATCGAACAGGTCGAGGCGGCGGGCCACGTCCGCGACGTCGGCGGTCTCGCGGCCGGCGGGAACCACCCGGATCGTCTCGCCGGCGGGGACCCACGCGATCTCGTCCCCCGGACGGATGCCGTACTGGTCGGCGATTCTCTTGGGGATCGTGACCTGGAGCTTGCTGGTGACCCTGGACATGATCCTTACTCTAGCAAGGATCGTGTCCTTGTCAAGCCTCTAGTCCGTCACCTTCTGGAGCCGCCGGGCGAAGCGCACCCACTCGTAGCCCTGGACCGCCTCGACCACCGCCTCGGGGATCGGATGGTCGGCCTCGACGATGATCGTGGCCTCGCCGCCCCGCTTCACCCGCCCCACCTCGAGGAACGCGATGTTCACCCCGCGCTCGGCCAGGAGCCGGGTGATCTCGGCGGTCGTGCCGGGAACGTCGTGGGCCACGATCAGCAGCGTGTCGAACTCCCCGGTCAGCTCCACCTCGCGGCCGTTCACCTCGGTCACCTTGACCGCGCCCCCGCCCACGGAGGATCCGACCAGCCGCGCCTCGTGGCCGTCCGCCTCGAGGTCCAGCACGAGCGTGTTCGGGTGGGCGTCCGGCCCCAGGTCCATCGGCTCGAACTCGACCGTGAGCCCTTCCTCCGCGGCCACGCGGCGGCTGTCCGGAATCCGAGGGTCGTCCGGGGCCATCCCGAGGAGCCCGGCCGTCACCGCGCGGTCGGTGCCGTGCCCCTGGTAGGTGGTGGCGAAGGAGCCGTGGAGCCCCACGCGGGCGCGCTCGGGGGTGCGGCCGAGGAGCGCCCGGGCCAGGAGCCCGAGCCGGAGCGCCCCCGCCGTGTGGGAGGACGACGGGCCGATCATCTGCGGGCCGATGATGTCGAAGACGCTCAGGCCCCCACCGCCGTCCCGGCCCGCTCGAGCGCGCCCTTCAGGTACCCGCCCGTGTGCGAGCCCTTCGCGCGGGCGACCTGCTCCGGCGTGCCCTCGGCCACGACCTGCCCGCCCCGGTCGCCCCCCTCCGGCCCCAGGTCCACCACCCAGTCGGCGGTCTTGATCACGTCCAGGTTGTGCTCGATCACGAGCACCGTGTTCCCCCGGTCGACCAGCTGATGGAGCACGCCGAGGAGCACCTTCACGTCCTCGAAGTGGAGCCCGGTGGTGGGCTCGTCTAGGATGTAGAGGGTGGAGCCGGTGGCGACCTTGGCCAGCTCGGTCGCCAGCTTCACCCGCTGGGCCTCGCCGCCCGAGAGCGTGGTGGCGGGCTGGCCCAGCTCGATGTAGCCCAGCCCCACGTCGTGCAGGGTCTTGAGCTTCCGGCCGATCTTCGGCACTCGGCGGAAGAACTCGAGGGCCTCCTCGACCTCCATGTCGAGCACGTCGGCGATCGTCTTCCCCTTGTAGTGGATCTCCAGCGTCTCGCGGTTGTAGCGCTTTCCCTTGCACTCCTCGCACGGCACGTAGACGTCGGGCAGAAAGTGCATCTCGATCTTGATCAGCCCGTCGCCGTTGCACGCCTCGCAGCGGCCGCCGGACACGTTGAACGAGAAGCGGCCCTGGTCGTAGCCGCGCATCTTCGACTCCGGCAGCTCGGCGAAGAGCTCGCGGATGGGCGTGAACACGCCGGTGTAGGTGGCCGGGTTCGATCGGGGGGTCCGGCCGATCGGCGACTGGTCGATCGCGATCACTTTGTCGACCGCCTCGGCTCCCTCGATGGCGTCGTGGTCGCCCGGCCGCTCCTTGCTCCCGTGGAGCCGCTGGGCCAGCGCCCGGTGGAGGATGTCGTTTACCAGGGTCGACTTGCCCGAGCCCGACACGCCCGTCACGCCGACGAACCGGCCGAGCGGGAACTCGACCCTGAGGTCCTTCAGGTTGTGCTCGCGCGCGCCGGTGACGACCAGCGCGGCTCCGGTGCCCTCCCGCCGCTCGGCCGGCACCTCGATCCGCCGCTCCCCGCGCAGGTAGGCGCCGGTGATGGACGCCGCGGCCGCCTCGACCTCGGCGGGCGTGCCCTCGGCCACCACGCGGCCGCCCTCGCGGCCCGCGCCCGGCCCCAGGTCCACCACCCAGTCGGCGGCCCGGATCGTCTCCTCGTCGTGCTCGACTACGAGCACCGTGTTCCCCAGGTCCCGCAGCCGCTCGAGGGTGGCCAGGAGCCGCCCGTTGTCGCGCTGGTGGAGCCCGATCGAGGGCTCGTCCAGCACGTACAGCACGCCGGTCAGCTGGCTCCCGATCTGGGTCGCCAGCCGGATCCGCTGGGCTTCGCCGCCGGCCAGCGTGCCGGCCGAGCGCTCCAGCGTCAGGTAGTCGAGTCCCACCGCCACCAGGAACCCCAGCCGCTCGCGCACCTCCTTCAGGATCGGACCGGCGATCTCCCGGTCGCGCTCCGCCGGCTCGTGCCCCTCGAAGAACTCCAGCGCGGCGTAGACCGGCCAGGCCACCACGTCCCCGATCCCCTTCCCCCCGACGGTCACCGCCAGGGCCTCCGGCCGGAGCCGCTTGCCCCCGCAGAAGTGGCACGGCAGGACCGCCATGTGCTCCTCGATCTGCCGGCGGACGGAGTCCGACTCCGTTTCCTCGTAGCGCCGCTGGAGTTGGCCGACGATCCCCTCCCAGGGGGCGCGGTAGGCGCCCTTCTTCTTGCCGGACTCGTAGTTGAATTCGATCTGCCGCTCGCCCGAGCCGCGCAGGAGCACGTGCCGCACGCCCTCCGTCAGCTCGCCCCACGGGGTGTTCGGGTCGAAGCCGAACTCCCGCGCGAGCGACGGCAGCACGGTCTTCGCCAGCTGCCCACGCGGCTCGCCCCACGGTTTCACCACGCCCTCGAGGATCGAGACCCGGGGGTCCAGCAGCACCAGGTCCGGGTCCACCTCCATGCGTGTCCCCAGCCCGTCGCAGGCCGGGCAGGCGCCATAGGGGCTGTTGAACGAGAACATGCGGGGCTCGAGCTCCTCGTAGGAGATCCCGCAGTGGACGCACGCCAGGTCGCGGCTGAAGAGCCGCTCCTCCTCGCCGACTCCATCGGCGGCGGAGGCGTGGACCGCTACCAGACCGCCGCCCAGGTCGAGCGCGGTGGCCACCGAGTCGGCCAGCCGGCCCCGCGACGCGGGATCCACCGTGAGCCGGTCGACCACCACTTCGATCGAGTGGGCCACGTTCTTCTTGAGCTTCGGCACGCTCTCCAGATCGTGCACGGTGCCGTCCACCCGCACCCGCACGAACCCCTCGCGGCGGGCTTCGGCGAAGACCTCCCTGTACTCGCCCTTCCGCCCGCGGACGAGCGGCGCGAGCACCTGGATCCGCCGCCCCTCGGGCCACGCCAGGATGGCGTCCACGATCTGGTCCACCGACTGGCGCTCGATCCGCCGGCCGCAGTTGTAGCAGTGGGGGACGCCCGCGCGCGCGTAGAGCAGTCGCAGGTAGTCGTAGATCTCGGTGACCGTGCCGACGGTCGAGCGGGGGTTCCGCGCGCCGGCCTTCTGCTCGATCGCGATCGCCGGCGAGAGGCCCTCGATCAGGTCCACGTCGGGCTTCTCCATGACCCCCAGGAACTGCCGCGCGTACGCCGACAGCGACTCCACGTAGCGGCGCTGGCCCTCGGCGTAGATGGTGTCGAAGGCGAGCGAGGACTTGCCGGAGCCGGAGAGCCCGGTGATCACGACGAGCCGGTTCCGCGGCAGCTCGACGTTGACGTCCTTGAGGTTGTGCTCGCGGGCGCCCTGGATGCGGAGGATGTCGGCCATGGAGCCCTTGAATCTACCGGCCCCGCGCGGCGCGGTCGAACCGGGGTTACTCCTCGGAGGGGTCGGAGCGCCCGGCGCGGTGGATCACCCACAGCATGAGCGCGGCCACGGGCAGGAAGTGGATCGTCCCCCCGAGCGGGAGGAAGAACGCTCCGAGGAGCCAGAGCGCCAGGAGCGCCACGATCGCGCGGCCCACGGTCAGGCCGCCCACGGTGAGCCCGGCGGCAGCACCACGGGCAGGGCGTGGGGCAGCACCTCGACCCGGGCCGGCGTCTGGCCCGCCATCTCGCCGTCCCGCTGGAGCCGC
>DATLFF010000388.1:0-2486 GCA_035524915.1 Gemmatimonadota bacterium
AGTCCATCGCGCACGCGCTCGCCGTCGGCCGTGATTCGGTAGTAGCGCCGCCGCCGGCCGTCCTCGATCTTCCAGCGGCTGGACAGCACCCTCTGGGACTCGAGCCGGCGCAAGAGCGGGTAGAGCGTTCCCTCCTCGATCTCGATCCCCCGGTCGGCCAGTTCCTTCCGCAGCGACCAGCCGTACTCCTCCTGCCCGAGCGCCCCCAGCACCGCGAGCACGATCGCCCCGCGGCGAATCTCCTGGATCAGGGAATCGAGAGGATCGTCCTTCCGTACCATGTGGCGCATTGTACTGTGCGGCGCATAGTATATCAAGCCCGGGTCCCGGAGCCTATCCTCCGGCGATGCGAACCGTGACTGGACTCGAGGCCCTGAAGCGCGCCGCCCTCGCCGCCTCGATCGCGCTCGCCCTCCCGCCGACCGTGACCGGCCAGCCGGGCCCGCTCACGCGCGCCGAGCGGACCGGCTTCGCCGAGACCTCGCGCCACGCCGACGTGGTGGCCTTTCTCGACAGCCTCGCCGCCCGCGCGCCTGGCCTCCGCGTCTTTCCGTTCGGCTGGTCGCAAGAGGGGCGGGCGCTGCCGCTGGTGGTGTGGGCGCCGTGGGCCGGTCCCGACGGCTTCGCGAGCGCCTACGCCGCCCGTGGCGCGTCCGGGGACCGCGTCCGCGTGCTCGTGTTCGCCAACATCCACGCCGGCGAGGTGGCCGGGAAGGAAGCCGCGCTGATCCTCCTGCGGGAGCTCTCCGAGGGAGCCCACGCCGCGTGGGCGGACTCGATCCTCCTCATGGTGGCGCCGATCTACAACGCCGACGGCAACGAGCGGGTGCTGCTGACGAACCGGCCGCTCCAGCACGGACCGATCGGCGGGATGGGGCAGCGCGCCAACGCGATGGGGCTCGACCTCAACCGCGACTTCATGAAGCTGGAGGCGCCGGAGACGCGCGCGCTGGTGCGGCTGTACCGCGAGGCCGATCCGCACGTGGTGGTGGACCTCCACACGACGAACGGCACGATCCACGGCTATCAGCTCACCTATTCTCCCCCGCTCCATCCGGACACGGATCCGGCCGTCGCGGGCTTCGTACGGGACTCGCTCCTGCCCGCGGTCACGGCCGCCCTCCGCGCCGATCCCGGGTGGGAGACGTGGCACTACGGGAACCTGGCCGAGGACGAGGGCATGGACGCTCCGCGCGGCTGGTACTCGTTCAGTCCGGAGCCCCGCTACTCGACCAATTACGTAGGGATCCGGAACCGGCTCGGGATCCTCTCCGAGGTCTACTCCTACCTCCCGTTCGAGGAGCGCGTGTGGGTGACCCGCCGGTTCGTCGAGGCGATCCTGGACTTCGCGGCGTCGCACGCCGGGGAGATCCGA
The DNA here is from genome assembly GCA_035524915.1 of Gemmatimonadota bacterium. Classification (GTDB taxonomy): domain Bacteria; phylum Gemmatimonadota; class Gemmatimonadetes; order JACCXV01; family JAHWKZ01; genus DATLFF01. The sequence goes on from DATLFF010000388.1 coordinate 1,376, forward strand.
CGGCGGGTGGAGACGGCGGACGGGGGCGCGGTGGCGGGATCGGAGCTGGCCTTGGCCGCCGACTTCGAGCGGACGATGGGGGCGGCGGATGTGCTCCTGGGAGCCGTGGAGCGGGAGCGCCATCCGTACACCGGGGAGCCGATGCTGCGGCAGGTCGGGCCCGCGCTCGTGGAGCCGATGCCGGCCTTCGTCTCGTTCCGCCCGACCCGGACGGCGGCCGCTCCGGCGGCGTGGCTGGTCCCCGCCGGTCTGGAGGACGTGATCGAGCTCCTCGCCGCCCACGGCGTGGCGACGCGGTCGCTGGCGGCGCCGATCCGGCGGGGCGTGGAGGAGTTCCGGATCACCGCCTCGCGGCAGGAGGAGCGGGAGTACGAGGGCCACCGCGCCCGGGCGCTGGAAGGCACGTGGGAGAGCGTGGAGCGGGAGCTCCCGGCCGGCACCGTGGTGGTGCCCATGGACCAGCCGCTGGCCCGACTCGCCTTCCACCTGCTGGAGCCGCGGGCGAGCGACGGGCTGGTGCGGTGGAACGCGATCGAGGTCGAGGGCGCCGGGGTCTATCCGATCCTGCGTTCGACCGCGCCGATTCCGTAGGGAAGGATCGGCGCGATCCGGGGTAGCACCCGGGGAGCCGCGCGGACCCGCGGACGGGAGGAATCGATGAAGGGATACGTACTGGCGGTGGCGGCCGCGGTGGCGCTGGCGGCGGCCGGTTGCGCCACGCTGGAGGCGCTCGGGCTCTCGCCGCTCCGGTTCTCGGAGGACGCAGCGCGGGACGCCGAGTTCCGGCTCCTGGGGCCCTCGTCCGAGCGACCGTACGGCGGGGCGGCGCTCCGCATCTGGACCCGGGTCGAGAACCCCAACGGCTTCGGCCTCACCCTGACCGACATCCGCGGCGACCTGTTCGTCGAGGACGCCGACGCCTTCCGGGTGGACTTCCCGCTCGGCCTTCCGCTCACCGCGCTCCAGGACACAGTGGTGCCGCTGGACGTCTCGATCGGATTCGACGACCTGCCCCGCCTCGGGCAGATCGCGCGCGCCGCGATCTTCGGTGAGCGGCTGGACTACCGGCTGGACGGCACGTTCGGCGTCGACGCCGGCGCGTACGGGCGGC
>DATLFF010000389.1:0-15083 GCA_035524915.1 Gemmatimonadota bacterium
GGCCAGCACATCGCCAAGGGATACATCTACTTCGCCATGGGGTTCTCGATCTTCGTCGAGTTCCTCAACTTGCGCCTGCGCAAGGGTGCCGCCGAACCGGTCCAGCTGCGCGCCCCGCTCACCGAAGGGGAAGCCGAGGCCTCCGCCTGAGCGGGTCCCCCTGCTCACCAGGCGACGCTCACGCCGAGCTCCCCGGAATTCCCCTTCGCGGGGCGCCCTCCCGAGGTTGACATCATTGCCCCTCCGCGCATATTTGCCGGCGCTCCACTCGGGAGCCGCGAACCCGACCCAGAGCGCGTCGGAGCGGGCGCTCGATCAGCATCGTCGACCACGTAGCGATCCACCCCCGCACGGGGACTTCATGCCGATGGCGTCTCGTCTTCGACGGCCGATTCTGGGGACGCTGAGCGTCCTGGCCGCCCTCGTTTCGGCCGCCTGCGCCGAGGATCGCCGCGTCGACATCCTGGTCGAGAAGGCCCCCGAGCAGCCGGTCCTCTTCTACCACACGATCCACGCCGGTCAGGACCAGATCCCCTGCGCCTACTGCCACTTCTCGGCGGACCGCTCCGAGGAGGCGGGGATTCCGGCCGTGGGGACCTGCATGGGGTGCCACCGGTTCATCCAGGGCTCCACGCCCGAATTCCAGCAGAACATCCAGGTCCTGATGGAGTTCGCGGCGGACTCGATCGCCATCCCGTGGGTCCGGGTCCACAGCGTGCCGACCTTCGTGCAGTTCCCGCACAAGCCCCACGTCCGCGCGGGCGTGGACTGCGCCGAGTGCCACGGGGACGTGGCCTCGATGGAGGTGGTGGAGCGGGTGGCCCCGCTCACCATGGGCTGGTGCATCGATTGCCATCGCCAGCGGGGCGCGCCGGACGACTGCGCCACGTGCCACTACTAGGAGTGTGATGGAGCGACGCGACTTCCTGAAGCTGGCCGGGATCACGGGCGCGGGGACGCTGACCGCCTGCGACCAGAAGGTGGGCCCGAAGTACCTGATCCCGTACCTCGTGCCCCACGAGGACGTCACCCCGGGCATCCCCACCTGGTACGCGTCGACCTGCCGCGAGTGCCCCGCGGGGTGCGGCACGCACGTCAAGACCCGCGAGGGCCGGGTGATCAAGCTGGAGGGGAACCCCGAGAGCCCAGTCAACCGGGGCAAGCTCTGCGCCCGCGGCCAGGCGGCGCACCAGCATCTCTACGACCCGGACCGCCTCGAGGGCCCGAAGCGGCTGGACGGCGGCCGATACGTGGACGGGTCGTGGGACGACTCGGTCCGCGCCCTCGCCGAGGGGATCGCCGGCGCCTCCGGAGAGGTCGTGCTCCTGACCGGCCTCCAGACGGGCACGCTGAACCGTTTCTACGACGAGTGGGCCGCCGACAGGGGGGTGACACGGGTCGTCTACGAGCCGTTCGCCCACGAGCCGATCCTCGAAGCCCACCGGCGCGTGTTCGGCCAGGCGTCGATCCCGGCCTACGACATCGCCGGGGCCGAGTTCGTGATCTCCTTCGGCGCGGACTTCCTGGAGACTTGGGTGTCGCCGGTCCGCTATTCCCGCGACTGGGCGGCGATGCACGCGGTCAAGGAGCCCGGCGGCCCGGCCGGCGTGTTCGTCGCCGTAGAGCCGCGGCTGTCGATGACGGCGTCCAACGCCGACGAGTGGCTGGCGGCGAAGCCGGGCACGGAGCACCTGGTCGCGCTCGCGATGGCCAACGTGCTGGGGGCCGGCGGAGAGTCCGCCGGGTGGTCCCCCGAGCGGGCGGCCGAGGCGACCGGAGTCCCGGCGGAGAAGATCGTGGAGATGGCCCACCGCTTCGGCGGGCACCGGAGCGTGGCGCTGCCCGGCGGTGTGTCGACCCAGCACGCGCAGGCGACGGCCGCCGCGATGGCGGTGGCCCTGCTGAACCAGGCGGGCGGCGCCGTGGGCGACACCGTGCGGCTTTCGCCGTCCACGAGCGGGGCCGTGGCGGGCTCCTACCGCGCGATGGCGGACCTCACCGCGCGCATGAAGGCCGGGCGGATCTCCGCGATCCTCTTCGCCGGCACGAACCCGGCCTACGCGCTCCCGCCGGGGCTCGGCTTCACCGACGCCCTCAAGCAGGTGGGCCTCCGGGTGTCGTTCGATCCGCTCTTCACCGAGACCGCCTCCTGGTGCCATCTGCTCCTGCCCGACCACACGCCGCTCGAGTCGTGGGGCGACTGGGAGCCCGAGGCGGGCGTGGCGAGCATCGTGCAGCCCGCCATGACGCCCATCCGCGACACGCGCGCCACCGCGGACGTGCTCCTCGCGGTCCGCCGCGCCGCCGCCGGAGAGCCCGCCGCCGCGCCGGCCACCGCCCCCGCGGGAGCCTCGCTCGAGGCGGAGTCGTGGTACGACTACCTGCGCGCCGCGTGGAGCGACCGCGCCGGCGACGAGCAGGCGTGGGCTGCGCTCCTCAAGGCCGGCGTCTGGACCGGGGCCGTAACCGCCGCCGCGCCGGCCGTCGCAACGCCCTCCGGCGACGCGGCCGGGGCCCCGACTCCCGCGGAATCGGCCCCGCTCGAGTTCGGACCCGCCGAGTTCGAGGGACCCGAGGGGAACGACGCGTTCCACCTCCTTCTCTACCCCCAGATCGCGATGTACGACGGCCGGAACGCCAACCAGCCGTGGCTCCAGGAGCTGCCCGATCCGGCCACGACGAGCTCGTGGCACACGTGGGTCGAGGTGAACGGAAAGGTCGCCGAGCGTCTCGAACTCGAAGACGGCGACGTGGTGCGGCTGGAGTCACCCTACGGATCGGTCGAGGCGCCGGTCATCGTCTATCCCGGCGTGCGGTCGGACACGGTGGCGATGCCGCTGGGCCGCGGGCACGCCCGCATGGGCCGCTACGCGAAGCACGGAGTCAACCCGGTGACGCTCCTGCCGCCGGTCTCCGAGATCCACTCCGGCGCCCTGGCCTACCAGCGGGTCCGCGTGTCGATGTCGAAGACCGGGGCCTGGGTGGAACCGCTGAAGGCCCAGGGATCCGACAGCCAGCACGGCCGCGGGATCGCCCAGGCGGTGCCGCTGGCCGAGATCATCGCCGCCAACGGCCACGCCGCCGACGACCACGGCGAGGCAGCCGCCCATCACGGCGAGCCGCACACGCGCGAGCGCGCCGCCGCCGACAGCGGAAACACGAGCCCGTACCGCTGGGGGATGGCGATCAGCGTGGACTCCTGCATCGGCTGCAACGCCTGCGTGGCCGCCTGCAGCGCCGAGAACAACCTGCCGTTCGTCGGTCCCGAGCGCGTGGCGAAGAGCCGGCAGATGCACTGGATCCGGATCGAGCGCTACTTCGAGGACCGGCCCGACGGCGATCTGGAGACCCGCCACGTCCCGATGCTGTGCCAGCACTGCGGCGCGGCTCCCTGCGAGCCCGTCTGCCCCGTCTATGCGACCTATCACAACATGGACGGGCTCAACGTGCAGGTGTACAACCGCTGCGTCGGCACGCGGTACTGCGCCAACAACTGCCCGTACAAGGTCCGCTACTTCAACTGGTTCAACTACGAGTGGCCGGAGCCGCTCAACTGGGGGCTCAACCCGGACGTCACCACGCGCGAGGTCGGCGTCATGGAGAAGTGCTCCTACTGCGTCCAGCGGATCAACGCGGCGAAGATCGCGATCAAGGACGAGGCGCCGGACGCGGTGATCCCCGACGGCTACTTCCAGACCGCCTGCCAGCAGACATGCCCGACGGACGCCATCACCTTCGGCAACCTGAAGGATCCGGCCAGCCGGGTGGCGCGGCTGGCGGAGGGGCCGCTCGCCTACAGCGTGTTCGAGCACCTGAACACCCGGCCCGCCAACTTCTACCTGCGCCAGGTCACGGGCCGCATGGGCGCCGCGGCCGAGGTGGCGCGCGCCGAGCCGGAGCCGGTGGCCGCCGGGGCCGACACGGCCGCGGGCGGGGGAGGGGAGTAGCGTGGAAGAGACCGCTCGACCCGCCATGACCGAGGGCCGCGCCCAGGCCACGGTCTACCGCCGCGTCACGGCCGACGTCCTGGCCACGCTGGAGCGGCCGGGGCTCGGCTGGTTCGCGTTGATGGCGCTGGTCCTGACGGGCCTCGCCTTCGGCGCGCTCTCGTGGATCTACCAGATCAAGAACGGCCTCGGCGTGGCGGGCTACGTGCCGCCGGTCTTCTGGGCCGTCTACATCACCGACTTCGTGTTCTGGGTCGGCATCGCCCACTCGGGGACCCTGATCTCCGCCATCCTGTTCCTGTTCCGCGCCCAGTTCCGCACCGCCGTCTACCGGATCTCGGAGACGATGACCGTGTTCGCGGTCATGACGGCGGGGCTCTTCCCCCTCATCCACCTGGGGCGGGTCTGGTACTTCTACTACCTGATCCCGTATCCCAACGAGCGGCTCCTCTGGCCCAATTTCCGATCGCCCCTGGTGTGGGACTTCTTCGCCATCTCCACCTACTTCACGATCAGCTCGCTGTTCCTGTACATCGGGCTCATCCCCGACATCGCGGCGGCGCGCGACCGGGCGATCGAAGGGACCTGGCGGCACCGGCTCTACTCGATGCTCTCGCTCGGCTGGCAGGGGACCGACCGGCAGTGGCGCCACTACAACCGGGCCTACCTGTTCCTGGCCGGCCTGGCGACGCCGCTGGTGCTGTCGGTGCACTCGGTCGTGTCGTGGGACTTCGCCATGGCGATCGTGCCCGGCTGGCACTCCACGATCTTCGCTCCGTACTTCGTGGCCGGGGCGATCTTCAGCGGCGTGGCGATGGTGATCACACTGCTGGTGCCGCTCCGGAAGGTGTTCCACCTCGAGGACTACATCGAGTCGTACCACCTGGACCGGCTGGCGCGGCTGCTGCTCCTGACATCGCTGATCGTATTCTACGCCTACGCGGTCGAGGGCTTCATCGCGTGGTACTCGGGAAGCGAGTTCGAGCGCGCCGTCTTCTGGGATCGGGCCACGGGGCAGTACGCGTGGGCGGCCTGGATCATGTACTCGTGCAACTGCTTCATCCCGATGGCGCTGTGGTCCAGCCGGGTGCGCACGTCGTGGTTCTGGATGTTCATCATCTCCATCTTCGTGAACATCGGCATGTGGTTCGAGCGGTTCGTGATCATCATCCAGTCACTCGCCCACGAGTTCGAGCCCTACATGTGGGACTACTACCGTCCGACGTGGGTGGAGTGGGGGATCACGGTCGGCTCGTTCTCGTGGTTCTTCATGTGGTTCCTGATCTTCATCAAGGTCATGCCGTCGATGGCGATCGCGGAGCTGAAGGAGCTGCTGCCGCCGAAGCTCAAGCGGCAGAAGGAGAAGCTGGAGGGCAGGGCGTGAGCGCCGAGGTCCTCGACACCGGCGTGCGCGGCGCGTTCCTCACCGTCGAGGACACGGCGCGCGCGGTGAACGCGCTCGAGGAAGAGGGATTCACTCCCGAGGACATCACCGTTTTCTCGCCGATCCCCACGCCTCACCTGGAGGAGCGCCTGACGCGCCGGACGAGCCCGGTGAGATGGTTCACGCTGATCGGCGGGCTCCTCGGCACCTGCACCGGACTCGCGCTCACTCTCTGGACCTTCCACGCCTGGCCGCTCCAGGTGGGCGGCAAGTCGACCTCCAGCCTTCCGGTGGCGGTGGTGATCATGTTCGAGCTGACCGTGCTCCTGGGCGGACTCTTCACGCTGGCGGCGGTGCTGATCTTCAGCCGGCTCCCGACCCTCGGGCGCAACCCCGGCTACCACCCGCGGTTTTCCGACGACCTGTTCGGCGTCTACGTCCACACCGCGGACGACGACGCCCGATCCCGCGCCCGGCGGGTGCTGGACGGCGTGGGCGCGCTGGAGGTCGAGCATGCGACCGCGTAGCCGGGCCGCCCTCCGCGCCTGCGCCGCGGCCCTGCTGGCGCTCTCCGTCGGCGGTTGCGAGTGGTTCATGACGATGAGCGACCCGCCCGACATCCAGCCGCACGAACGCGAGCCCTGGCCTCCGCCCGCCCTCTCGATCCCGCTGGACGGCGACCCGGCGTTCGACCTGGTGAACGTGGACCAGGTGGGGCTGACGAACCCCCAGCCGGCGGACTCGGCGTCCCTGGCGCGCGGTCGGGCGGTGTACGACGACTTCTGCTCGGTCTGCCACGGTCCCGGCGGCGGCGGCGACGGATCGATCTCGGGGATCTTCCCGGCTATCCCGCCGATCGGCACGGCCGCGGTGGCGGACCGCTCTGACGCGTATCTCTACGCCCTGATCACCCAGGGCCGCGGTCTCATGCCGGAGTACTCCCGGATCCCGAAGGAGGCCCGCTGGGACATCGTGAACCTCGTCCGCTCGCTGCCGCGGGCGGAGCCGGCCGCCCCGGGCGCGGCAGCCGCGGCCCCGGCGGACACGACCGGAGGCGGCTCGTGAGCGTCGCCGGCCACCACGACCTGCCGAAGGTGAAGCCCCAGCACCTGCTCGACCGCATGGACGAGCGGTCGGCGAACTGGCTGTTCGCGTTCGTGGCGCTGGCGCTGATCGGCGTGGTCGGGTTCGTGGCCGGGCTGGCCGCCGATCCGGTCCGCGCCTGGACGGCGCTCGTCTGGAACTGGGCCTTCTTCAGCGGGGTGTCGATCGCCGGGGCCGTGGTGACGGCCGCCGCCGCCACGGCGCAGGGCGGCTGGGTGCGGCCGCTGCGCCGCTTCGCCGAGGGGATGACCGCCTTCCTGCCCGTCTCGTTCGTGCTGATGCTGATCCTGTTCTTCGGCCTCGAGCACGTCTACTCGTGGGTGAACCATCCGCCGGCCGGTAAGGAGGCCTGGCTCGATCCCGAGTTCTTCATGGTGCGGCAGATCGTCGTGGTGGGGGTCCTCTACGGCCTCGCCGGCGCGCTCGTCTACCGGTCCCTGCGTCCCGACGCAGGCCGCTTCCGCCACCGGGTCACCGGCTGGCGGGCGCGGCTCTACGAGCGGGTGACCCGCGGCTGGGAGGGGCTCGACATCGAGGTCGAGCAAACCCGTCGCATCCGCTCGAAGCTGGCCCCCGCCATGGCGCTCCTGTACGCGGTGTTGTGGACGGTCTGGGCGTGGGACTGGATCATGTCCGTCGATCCCTACTGGTTCTCGACCCTGTTCGGCGCGTGGATCTTCATGACCCACTTCCTGGCCGCGCTCGGGGCCATCGCCGTGCTGGCGTGCACGTTCCGCACCTACCGCTCGTTCGAGGACGTGATCACCACGCGGGTCCTCCACGACATCGGCAAGATGCTGTTCGCCTTCACGGTCTTCTGGACGTACCTGTTCTTCGCCCAGTACCTGGTGATCTGGTACGGCCGGCTCCCGGAGGAGACCGGTTTCGTGGACCTGCGGGTGACGGGCGTCTATCAGCCGGTCGCCACGGTCGTCCTGCTGGCGGTGTTCCTGATCCCGTTCGTGGGGCTCCTGGGGGCGCGGCCGAAGCGCACGCCGGCCACCCTGACGGCCTTCGCCACGACTAGCCTGATCGGGATCTGGCTCTTCCACATGCTCCTGGTCGCTCCCGGCGTGTTCCCCGACTTCATCGCGTTCGGCTGGATCGAGATCGCGGTGGCGCTGGGCCTGTTCGGAGTGTTCGCCCTCTGTTACCTCGCGTTCATGACCGCCTTCCCCGCCCTGGCGATCACCGCCGGCGTCCCGCTGGACGAGCAGGCCGAGGAGATGGCCGAGCTCCAGGAGCCCCACGAGCCGCGAGCCTAGCGCCGCTACCGCCGACCGGAACAGCCTGCTCCGTGCCGTGGCGGGCGCCCTGCTGGGCGCGCTTCCGCTCCTCTACACGATGGAGATGTGGTGGTTCGGCCAGATCTTCTCGGCCGAGCGCGTGCTGGTCCTGCTCGCTTTGACGGTGGCGGTCGTCACGGCCTGCCTGCTGTTCAGCGGGTTCCGGCAGGGACCGAACGAGCCCCTCCATGAGGACATCCCGCTGGTTCTGGGTGTGGGGGTGGCGGTATCGGCCGTGACGCTCCTGGCGACCGGCAGGATCGTCCCGGGGGCCATGCCGCTGACGGTGGCGGTGCGGATGGTCGGCGTCCAGACGGTCCCCTGCGCCATCGGGGCCGCGCTGGCGATGACCCAGCTGCGGCCACGCCGGCACGGCGATCGGAGCGACCGCCGGATCAAGAAGCTGCCGGAGGACCTCCAGAAGGTGGCGGCCGCGGTCGTGGGTGGGATCTTCTTCGCGTTCAACATCGCGCCCACCGAGGAGGTGCGGAAGATGGCGATCGAGATCCCGACGTACCTGCTGCCGGTCCTGGCGGCGCTCTCGATGGCGGCGGCTTCCATGATCGTCTTCCTGGCCGACTTCTCCGAACGGCCGCCGGGGTACGAGCGGGGACTCCTGGGACGGCCCCTGGCGGAGTCGGCGATGTCGTACCTGGTCTCCCTCACGATCTCGTACGGATTCCTCTGGGCCTTCGGACACGTCTCGATGTCGACACCGTTCCGCTTCCAGCTGGCGGCCACCGTGGTCCTGGCCTACGTGACCTCGATCGGCGGCGCGGCCGGACGCGTGCTCGTGGCGGAGGAGTAGCAATGCCGAAGGGGAACCGGGGCGAGATCTCGCGCCTGTCGGACGTGGCCGCGGTGGTCGGGGGCGCGCTCGTCCTGGCGCTGATCGGCTATCTGGCCTGGGACGCCGCGCGGCCTTCGTCCCCTCCGGCCATCACGGCCACGGTGGTGCAGTTCGAAGTGCGCCCGGAGGGGGAGGCCGTGTACGTGCCGGTCGACGTGCGGAACGTCGGCGACCGGCCGGCCACCGCCGTGGTGCTCCAGGTCTCGGGCGCGGAAGGGGAGGCGGCCTCGACCGTCATCGACTACCTGGCGGGTGGCGAACGAGCCCGCGTGGTCGTGCTGGTGGAAGGCGGCGCTGCGAGCCCCGCCTTCCGCGTGCGCGTCCGGTCCTACCAGGAGCCGTGAGTCCCGGGCTGAACGGCCGGACCGCGCTCGTGACCGGCTCGAGCCGCGGGATCGGCCGCGCGATCGCGGAGGCGCTGGCCCGAGCGGGCGCCCGCGTCGTCCTGACCGCCCGCGGCGAGGCCGATCTGGCCGATGCGGCGGCCGCGGTCGCCGCGGCGGGACCGGAGCCGCGGATCGAGGCGTGCGACTTCGCGGACGCGGCGGAGGTCGAGGCGCTCTTCGACCGGCTGGACGCCGACGGCGTCGAGATCGACGTCCTCGTCGGGAACGTGGGGGTCGCCCGGATCGCCTCCTTCGCGGACGTCGACGACGCGGAGTGGCGGCTCAACTGGGAGGTGAACGTCATGAGCGCCGTGCGCGCGGCGCGGCGCGCGCTCCCGGGGATGGTCGAGCGCGGCTGGGGGCGGATCGTGCACGTCTCCTCGAGCGCGGGGAAGAGGCCGTCCGCGAAGTGGCCGGCGTACGCGCCGACCAAGGCGGCGCTCCAGGCCTTGACCATGGTGCTGGCCGACGAGTACGGCGGCGCCGGAGTGACCATAAACGTGGTATGTCCGGGCCCGGTGCGAACCTCGATGTGGACCGAGGACGACGGCCTCTGGCGCGCGGTGGCGCGGGAAGGGGAGACCCGCGAGGAAGTGCTCGAGCGGATCGCGGCCGGCCTCCCGGCGGGCCGCATGGGGGAGCCCGGAGATGTGGCCGCCGCGGTCGCGTTCCTCTGCTCGGAGGAAGCCGCGTGGATCCACGGCGCGGCGCTCTCGATCGACGGCGGGAACGTCCGGATCGTGGTATGAGCGCCCCGGCGGGGCTAGATTCGGTTTCCTTCGCACCGATCACCCCGGCCCGGAGTCACCCATGACCGCGGCGGACCGCCCCGCGCTCCGCGTCTACACCCGAATCGTGGCCGCGTGCACGTTCCTGCTGCTGCTGGCCGGCGGCATGGTGACGAGCACCGGCTCGGGCCTCGCCGTGCCCGACTGGCCGCTCTCGTACGGGCAGTGGATGCCTCCCATGGAGGGCGGCGTCCTCTACGAGCACGGGCACCGGATGATCGCGTCGTTCGTCGGGCTCCTGATCGTGATCGAGGCGATCTGGCTGGCGCGGGCGGAGGAGCGGCGGTGGGTGCGCGTCCTGGGCTGGACGGCGCTGGCGGGCGTGATCGCGCAGGGGCTCCTCGGCGGGCTCACGGTGCTCCTCCGGCTCCCCGACCCCGTCTCGATCTCGCACGCGGGGCTCGCCCAGCTGGTGTTCGGGCTCACGGTGGCGATCGCCGTCGTGTCCTCCCGCGGCTGGGCCGGCTCGGCGGAGGAGCCGCGGCCGGTCGACGGCCGCGAGCCCCCGGTGGTCCTGCTGGCCGCGTCCGTGGCGGCCCTGGTGTTTCTCCAGATCCTCCTCGGCGCGGTCGTCCGCCACACCGGCGCCGGCCTGGCGATCCCGGACTTCCCGCTGGCCTACGGACAGTGGGTGCCGCCGCTGGAGTCCTTCCCCGTGCGGATCCACTTCGCGCACCGGGTGGGAGCCCTGATCGTGGCCGCGACCGCGCTGTGGACCTCCGCGCGCATCCTGCGCGCCCACCGGGACATCCCCGCGCTGGCGCGGCCGGCCGGTCTGCTCGCGGGCCTGGTCGCGCTCCAGATCGCCTTGGGCGGTTGGACGGTCCTCTCGTACAAGAATCCGTGGGTCACGACCGCCCACCTCGGCGTGGGCGCGCTCCTCTTCGCGACCGCGCTGGTCCTCACGCTCCGTGCCGGCCGCGTCCTGGCGCCCGCGCGCGGGCCGGCGCCCGCCCCGATCGAGACGCGGGTCGACCTGGCGGAGGCCCGTTGAGGGACTGGCTGGAGCTCACCAAGCCCCGGATCACCGGGCTCGTCCTGGTGACGGCCGGGGTGGGCTACGCCATGGGCTCGGCGGGCCCGGTCGACCCGGTGGGCCTGCTCGAGCTCCTGATCGGAGTGGCCCTGGCGTCCGCCGGGGCCGGCGCGCTCAACCAGGTGGTCGAGCGCGACGTCGACGCGCGCATGCGGCGCACCATGAACCGGCCGATCCCGGCCGGCCGGATCGAGGTGAACCCGGCATTCGTGTTCGGCCTCGCGCTCTCGCTGGCCGGGGTCGCCTGGCTGGCGGCCCGCGGGAACCTCATGACGGGCTGGCTCGCGGGGGCCACGATCGTCCTCTATGTGGGCGCGTACACCCCGCTCAAGCGGCGGACCTCGCTCAACACTCTGGTCGGCGGCATCCCCGGGGCGCTCCCGCCCGTCATGGGCTGGACGGCGGCGTCGGGCACGATCGACCTCGGGGCGCTCGTCCTGTTCGCCATTCTCTATCTGTGGCAGATGCCGCACTTCCTGGCGATCGCCTGGATGTTCCGCGAGGACTACGCCGGCGCCGGCTTGCGCATGCTGCCCGCGGTGGATGGCGACGGCCCGTGGACGGGGCGGATGGCCGCGCTCTACGCCGTGGCGCTGGTGCCGGTCTCGCTCGCCCCGACGCCGCTCGGCATGGCGGGGGCGGCCTATTTCGGGGGGGCGCTCGTCCTGGGAGCGGGTCTGGTCGCCTGCGGGCTCGGCATGGTCCGGAGCCGCGAGCGGCCCCCGGCGCGGCGGTTGCTGCTCGCCTCGGTGACCTACCTGCCGCTCCTGCTCGTCCTGCTCGTCCTCGACCGCGTCGCCTGACGCGCCGCCTCGCGTGCCCCGGCCCGTCGTCGAAGTCTCCGGACTGACCCACCGGTACGGAGACCGGGAAGCCCTCTCGGACGTCTCGCTGGAGGTTCGCGAGGGCGAGCTGTTCGGCCTCCTCGGCCCCAACGGCGGCGGGAAGACCACGCTCCTCCACGTCCTCTCGACGCTCGTCCGGCCGACCTCGGGCACGGCCCGCGTGGAGGGTCACGACACGGTGAAACGGCCCGCCGCGGTGCGCGAGCGGATCGGGGTCGTATTCCAACACCCGGCGCTCGACGTCCACCTGACGCCGCGCGAGAACCTGCGGCACCACGGCCACCTCTACGGCATGCGCGGCCCCCGGCTGGCGGAGGCGATCGCGGGGGCGCTGGCGGATCTGGGCGCGGCGGAACGGGCCGACGATCGCGTGAAGACGCTCTCGGGCGGCATCCGGCGCCGGGTCGAGCTCGCCAAGGGGTTTCTCCACGGCCCCTCCGTGGTCCTGCTGGACGAGCCCACCGTCGGCCTCGACCCCCGGGGGAGGCGCGAGTTCTGGGATCGGATCGAGGCGCTCCGGCGCGCCCGCGGAGCCGCGGTGATCCTGGCCACGCATCTCATGGACGAGGCCGAGCGGTGCGACCGAATCGCGATCCTCGACCGCGGCCGGGTGGTGGCCCTGGGGTCCCCGGACGAGCTCCGGTCGGAGATCCGGGGCGACGTGATCGCGCTGGAGGCCGACGACCCCGACGCCATCGCCTCGGCCGTCGCCGAGCGCTTCGGCATTCGGGCGGACGTGGTGGACGGGACGGTCCGGATCGAGCGAGCCGACGGCGCCGCGCTGGTGCCGCGGCTGGCCGAGGCGTTTCCGGGGTCGATCCGCTCGATCACCGTGGGGAAGCCGACGCTGGAGGACGTCTTCCTCCACCGGACCGGCCGCCCGTTTCTCGACCCGGCGCCGGCCGGGGAGGATCTACCGTGAGCCTCGCGCTGGCGGCGGGCACGCTGTGGTGGCGCGAGGTGGTGCGCTTCTATCGCGACCGGGCGCGCGCGCTGAGCGCGCTCTCGACGGGGGTGCTGTTCTGGCTCCTGTTCGGATTCGGGCTGGCGGGATCGTTCGCGCCCGCCGGGCTGCCGGTGGAGGTCGGCGCCGTCGAGTACCTGTTCCCGGGGGTGGTCGTGTTCGTGGTCCTCCTGAGCGCGATGGTCGGCACGTTCTCGCTGATCGAGGACCGCCGGCAGGGGTTCCTCCAGGGGGTCCTCGTGGCCCCGGTGCCCCGGTCCGCGGTGGTCCTGGGGAAGGTCCTCGGCGGGACCACGATGGCCACTCTCCAGGGGGCCGTGCTCCTCCCGCTCGCGCCGCTGGTCGGGATACCGGTGGACCCGGCGGGGATCCTGCTCGCCCTCGCGGCGATCTTCGCCGTGGCGTTCGCCCTCACCTCGCTGGGGTTCGTCCTGGCGTGGCGGATGGAGTCGATCCAGGGCTTCCACGGGGTCGTGAACCTCCTCCTCATGCCGCTCGGGATCCTCTCCGGGGCGTTCTTCCCGGTCGAGGGAGCCGCCGGGGCGCTCGAGACCGTCATGCGGCTGAACCCGGTCACGTACGGCCTCGCGGCGTTCCGGGCGAGCCTCTACGCCGTGCCCGGGGTCGAGCCGATCGGGACCGCACTCGCGTGGACGGTCACGCTGGCCTTCGCCGCGGTCGCCTTCGCGGGGGCGGTGGGGGTGGCGCGCCGGTGATCGCGGTCCACGACCTCCCGCTCGTGAACGCCCTCCTGAACGCGACGACCGCGACGCTGCTCGTCCTCGGCTACGTGGCGATCCGCGGCGGGAAGGTGGGACGACACAAGGTGTGCATGGGAGCGGCTTTCGCGGTCTCGACCGTGTTTCTGGCTTCCTACCTCACGTACCACGCCAACGTGGGCTCGATCCGCTTCACCGCCGTCGGCTGGCCCCGCACCGTGTACTTCACGATCCTCCTGACCCACACGATCCTGGCCGCGGCCGTCGTCCCGCTGGTGCTGGTGACCCTCTGGCGCGCGCGGCGCGCCCGGTTCGACAGTCACCGGCGGATCGCGCGCGGGACCCTGCCGATCTGGCTCTACGTGTCGGTGACCGGGGTGCTGGTCTACCTGATGCTCTACGTGATCTTCCCCTCGGCCGAGCTGGCGTAGCCGGGCTTCATTCGAGGAGCCGCGGACCCTGGACGGCCCGGCTGAAGAACACGTCGGACCGGACCCTCCATTCGCCGTCCATCCGCTCCCAGACCAGCAGATGGCTCCCGTGGTCGTGAAGGGAGCTACGAGCCTCCGGGTCGGCGTGGAAGGACAGCTGGTAGCGGCCGATGTCGTGGGCCGTTTCGCCGGTCGAGTAGAGGTTGATCCGATCGGGCTCGATTGTCAGATTGAATCCGGGCAGGCAGAAGATCCGCTCCCACGCCTCGACGACCGCCTCGGGGCCCTTGACGGAATCGCCGTTCGGGGGAACCAGCACGCAGCGGCTCGAGAGCATACCCCCGATGTGGTCACGATCGCGGGCGGCGACGGCCCGGGTCCACTCGCGGCAGAGGTCGAGCACGTCGCTCTCGCCCGGGGACGAGGAGGCCTGCGGCGGCTCGGGCGAAGCGGTGTGGAGCAATGTGATCACGGGGGCCTCCCTTCCTGCGGGGCGGGTCCGGTCGGCGTTCACTTCGTCATCCTAGGGAATCGACGTTTCGCACTTCTGTACGGCGGATTACACCGGGCGGGATTGGCCGGTACGGCCGAGTCGGCGTCGAGAAGGCAGATTCCCCGCCGGACTAGTACATTCGCGACATGAGCGAAACCACGTTCGCCCTCTTCTACGCCGCGCTGTGGGCGCTCCTCTTCTACTACCTGTTCCGCCTGGGGCGGCAGTCGAAGGAGCTCCAGGAGACGACCCGCCGAATCAAGAAGCACCTCCACACCGGCTGGCCCGACCCGACCGAGTAGGGCGCGGAGCTGGTCCCGGTCGAGGCCGGAACCGCTTTGGCCGCGGCGACGGGATTCCGCTATATTTTCGTTTCCTGCCGTGCGCCCTTAGCTCAATTGGATAGAGCGTCAGACTACGGATCTGAAGGTTGGGGGTTCGACTCCCTCAGGGCGCACCATTCCGGCCGCTAGCGAACCAGGATCTCCTCGAACAGCGCGAGCGCGCGCGGGTCGCCGGTCTCGGCGAGCCAGAAGAGCGCCCGCTCGCGGATGCGGATGCTGGGGCTGGTGCGGGCGATCCGGAGGAGCGCGGTGATCCCGGCGTCGACGTCGTTCAGCTCGGAGAGGGCGTAGAGCGCGGCCTCGCGAACGGGGAGGTCCACGACCTCGTCGCTGGCCAGCGCTTCGACCTGCCCGGCCATCCGCTCGCCGGCCGCACGGCCGAGCCAGATGGCGGCTTTCTCGCGGGTGTCCGACGGGATCCGGTCGTCCCGGGCGATCCCCAGGAACTCCTCCCACGGCTCGACTCCCCGGGCGAGCGCGGCGGGGAGGATCGCGTCCTCGCCGGG
>DATLFF010000390.1:0-3214 GCA_035524915.1 Gemmatimonadota bacterium
GGCCGCGACGGCTGCCGGCGTGGCCGTCGCCACCACCGCGCGGAAGGCTCGCCGCTCGGGCGCCTCGATCCTCTCGCGCGCCGGACGCCGGTTCCTGCTGTCGCTGGCGCCTCCGATCGTGGCCGGCGCGCTCCTGACGCCCGCCCTGGTCGAGGGGGGGCTGGCGACCCGGCTGCCCGGGGCATGGCTCCTCCTCTACGGAGCCGGGGTCGTCACCGGAGGCGCCTTCTCGATCCGCATCGTGCCCGTGATGGGGCTCGCCTTCATGGTGGCGGGAGCGGCGGCGCTCGCCGCGCCGGGGCTGGACCCGGACTGGGTCATGGCCGCGGGATTCGGCGGGCTCCACCTGGTCTTCGGCGCCGTGATCGCCCGGCGGCATGGCGGCTGACCGCGCCTCCGCGCGGGAGCCCGGCCGGAAGGAGGGCGGGCGGTCCCTCGAGGGCGTGGAGGGCGCCGCGGCCCGCACCGCGCGGGACCTCGATCGGCTGATCCACCAGCGGACGCGGCTGGCGATCGTGAGCGCTCTGGCGGTCGGCGGAGAGCAGAGCTTCAACGAGCTGAAGCGCGCCGTCCGGACGACGGACGGGAATCTGAGCGTTCACGCGCGGAAGCTGGAGGAGGCGGGCTACCTGGAGAGCGCCAAGTCGTTCCGCGACCGCGTCCCCCACACGAGCTACCGGCTCACCGACGAGGGCCGGCGAGCGCTCGAACGGTACCTGGGGCACATGGAGTCGCTGATCGAAGCCGCCCGGCCGCGGTAAGGGACGGCTTTTTTTTGGACGTTGACTTTGCGTCGCAAAGGCGCGGAAAGGAACCTGGGATGGGACTGCCTCTCCTGGCGATTACGGCGCTCGCGGCGCTCGCGGGCGCGGTGGCATTGGTACCGGGGCCGGGTGAGCGGCGCGCGCGCGTGGCCCGCTGGACGGGCCTCGGCCTGGGCGCGTGGCTCGCCGTCTACGCCGGTGTCCTGGTCGCGGTCTCCCTCGCGAGCGAAGAGCGGGTGCTGGCCCCCGGCGCTCCGAAGCGGTTCTGCGGGGCGTACCTCGACTGCCACCTCGGGGTGGAAGTGGTCGGTGTGGAACGGAATGGAGCCCTGGGGGAGGGTCCGGGACGCATCGAGGCCGAGGGGGAGTTCCACGTAGTCACGGTGGCGGTCTCGAGCGACGCCCGGCGGGCGACGCTCGCGCTCCGCCACCCCCGCGCCGTGGTGCGGGACGGGGCCGGAACGGAGCACGAACGGAATTCCGCCGCCGAGGCCGCCCTGGGCGGTCCGTGGCCGTCCCTGTCGGACCCGGTGGCGGCAGGGGAGAAGCGAGCGGTGCGGCTGGTCTTCGACCTGCCGGCGGACGTCCCCGCGCCGCGGCTCCACGTGACCGAGGGATCCCGGATCGAGCGGCTGGTCGAGTGTGTGCTGATCGGCGACGAGGACAGCCTGCTCCACGCGCCGGTCGCGCTGGAGTTGTGAGACGGGGGGTCGTGATCGCGCCGGCAGGCACGGGGATCAGCGTGGCGGCTGGCGGCGCGATCCGCGGCGTCGCTAGGTTCGGGGCGGATGTCCTCCGGCTCACGCCCCGCCCGATGGAAACGATCGATGGGCGCGCTCGACGAGCGGCGCCTTCTGACCGGCGTGTACGTGGCGCGGCTCTCGATCGCCAGCGCCCTGGCAATCGCCGCGACGCTCGTCCGCACGACCACGCCCGACGAGATGGATCGCGGTTGGCTGGCGGTCGTGGTGGTAGGGATCCCGCTCCTCTGGACGCTCCTCTCGATCCTGTGGAGCCGGCACCGGACTGTGGGAGCCGGCTTTCTCACCCTCCAGGTCCTCCACGACCTCGCTCTGACCACGACGGCGGTGGAGCTCACGGGAGGGATCGGGAGCGAGTTCGCGTTCGTCTACATCCTGCTGATCGCGGTCGCCGGATTGCTGCTGGGGTCCGCCAGCGCGATGCTGACGGCGCTGGGGTCGGTGGTGTCGTACATGGGGATCGCCTACGTCCAGTCCCGTCCGCAGCTGGGCGACGAGGTGGTCGACCTCCCCGTGTGGAGCGGTCCGCCGGGCGCGCTCTTGTGGAGCCTGCTCCTCACGGCCAGCGTGTTCCTGGTGGTCGGCGCCTTCAGCGGGCTGGTGGCGCGCCGGATCCGGGCCCAGCGGGCGCGGCTCGAGGAGCTGGAGGAGCAGCTCGCCAGCGCCCGCGTCGGCGCGCAGGACATCCTGAACACCGTCGAGAGCGGGATCCTGTCGGTGAACGCCGACGAGGAGCTGGACTTCGTCAACTACACCGCCCGCGCCCAGCTCGGGATCACGGGTTCCCCGAGCGCGCGCGACCTCAAGCGGCAGGCGGGTGCCGAGAGGGTGCTCGAGATGGTGCTCGAGACCCTGCGCTCCGAGCGCGAAGTGGAGTACGCCGAGGTCACGCTGGTCGGCGCGGGGGGCGAGGACCGCGCCTTCAGCATCGCCACCACCGTGCTCTACGATCCGAAGGGCAGCAAGCGCGGCGCCGCCGCCATCCTCAAGGACATGCAGAACGTGAAGCGGCTGGAGGAGCTGGCGCGCCAGGCCGACCGGCTGAAGGCCGTGACCGAGCTGGCGGCCGGGCTGGCGCACGAGATCCAGAACCCGCTGGCGGCGATCCGCTCCTCGGTCGAGCTCCTCAGCACGAACGGCCAGGAGCGCGACGACGAGAGCCGGCGGCTGCTGGATCTGGTCGTGCGCGAGGCGGACCGGCTGGCGGCGCTGATCACCGACTTCATGGCCTTCAGCCGCATGACCCTCAAGAGCCACGCGCGGGTGAACCTCGTGGAGGTGGTCGAGGACGCGCTCGAGGTCCAGCGCGTGTCCGCGCGCCGGGAGGGCCTCCGCTTCTCCTTCAGCTCGCCGGGACGGTCGTACTCGGTGGAGGGTGACCACGACCTGCTGAAGCAGGTGGTGCTGAACCTGCTGACCAATGCCGTGGCGGCGGTGGACGGCCGGGAAGAAGCGAAGATCGAGGTGCGGGTCGGCGGCAATCCCCCGCTCCCCGGGCTCGAACGCGCGCCCGGGCCCTACGTGGCGCTGGAGGTGCGCGACAACGGTGAGGGGATCGATCCCGCCGTGCAGCCGCGCATCTTCGACCCGTTCTTCACCACCCGGCGGAGCGGGTTCGGAATGGGCCTGGCTATCGTCCACCGAATCGTGGACCTCCACGGAGGCATGATCTGGGTCGAGAGCGGGCTG
>DATLFF010000391.1:0-2219 GCA_035524915.1 Gemmatimonadota bacterium
CTGGCGGACCGCTGGGGCCGTCGCCTGCTCGTGGTGGGCGGCCCGATCCTCTCGGCGGTCTTCCTGTCGCTGATCGGGCGCGCGCCGTCGTTCGGAACGCTGCTGCTGCTGCTTGCGATCGGCGGGCTGGGGAGCGCGGCCTTCCACCCGCCCGGGGCCTCGCTGGCGGTCCGCGCGGAGTCCGGCCGCGGCAGCGGCGTGCGGCACGCGGTCTTCTCCTTCGGCGGCGCGGCCGGCTATGCCGTGGGCCCGCTGGTGGCGGTCGGCCTGGTGGCGCACAGCGGGCTGGAGGGGATGTGGATCGCCATGGTCCCGACGGTCGTTCTGGCGGTCGCCCTGTACTGGGTTCTGCCTCGAGGCTCCGGCCGGGCCGCCGGAGCGCCGCCCCCGTCGCCCCGCGTCGTGGCGCGGCTCCTTCGCGGGCCGCTGGGCCTGGTCTTCGGGATCAGCGCGGCCTCGGCGTTCGTCCAGCGGCTTTTCCTCACCCTGGAGCCGATCATCGTGGCCAGCGCTGGGGGGAGCGAGCGGACCGGCGCGGTCGTCCTGACCGCATACCTGGTCGGCCAGGCCGCGGGCACACTGGTCGGCGGCGTCCTGGCCGACCGCGTCGATCGGCGGCACCTCCTGACCGCGCTCTGCGCGCTGTCGGTGCCGACCCACGCGCTCGCGTTCCTCCTGCCGGACGGCGGGACCGCGTCGCTGGCCGCCGCGGCGGCCGCGGGACTCGTGAACCAGGCGATCCTCCCGCCGGTCGTGGTGATCGCGCTCGAGCTCGCCCCGGGAAGCGCGGCGATGTCCTCGGGCGTGGTGATGGGCCTGGCGTGGGCGGCGGGCTCGATCGGCGTGCTGGGCGCCGGGGCGCTGGGAGACCTCGTGGGGCCGGTGCCGGCGGCGGTGTCCCTGAGCCCGCTGGTCCTGCTGGGTGCGTGGCTGGCGACGCGGCCCGCGCTCCGGATTCACGGGCGTCCGCCGGAGCCGCAGTGACGCGGCCCCGAATCAAGGTGTGCTGCATCGCGAGCGCCGAGGAGGCGAGGGTGGCGGTGCGGCACGGGGCGTCGCTCGTGGGCCTGGTTTCCGCCATGCCGAGCGGCCCCGGGGTCATCGACGAGGCGCTGATCGGAGAGATCGCCGCGACGGTGCCGCCCGGCGTGACGTCGGTCCTGCTCACCTCTCGCACCGACCCGGCGGAGATCGCGGATCAGCAGCGACGGACACGGGTGGGCGCGATCCAGCTCTGTGACCGCCTGGACGCCGACGCCCGGACGGCGCTGCGGTCGGCGCTCCCCGGCGTCCGCCTGATCCAGGTCGTCCACGTGGAGGGGTCGGGCGCGATCGGGGAGGCCGTCGCCGCGGCCGAGGCGTCCGACGCCCTGCTCCTCGATTCGGGGGCGACCGCTTCGGCGGTGAAGGAGCTCGGCGGGACCGGCCGCACCCACGACTGGGCGATCTCGCGGGCCATCGTCGAGGCGGTGGGCGTGCCGGTGCTGCTGGCCGGAGGACTCGGGCCCGACAACGTGGCCGAGGCGATCCGCAGGGTGGCGCCCTGGGGAGTGGATGTCTGCAGCGGCCTGCGCGCCGAGGGCCGTCTGGACGAGACCCGGCTGGCACGATTCGTCGGGGAGGCGGGAGCGGTGTCTCATCCCTGACGACGATCGGAGTGGTTCCCGGCGATATTTCTCGACATGGGAGATGTCATGCGGACGAAGCTGATCTACGGTCTCGCCGCCGTGGGGGCCCTGTGGACGGCCTGGACCGCGTACGAGCTGGCCGTCCCCGAGCCCACGGACATCCTGCCCGAGCGGCTCTCCGACCCCGACTCCACGCCCCTGGCGGCGGTCCTCGCGGCCAGCCTGGGGGAGTCGGTGGAGGTGGGGAACCGGGTGGTCCCGCTGACCAACGGGGACGAGATCTTCCCCGCCATGCTGGACGCGATCCGCGAGGCCCGGGAATCGATCTCGTTCCTGACCTACATCTACTGGACGGGGGAGATCGCCCGTGATTTCGCGGCCGAGCTCTCGGCGGCCTGCGATCGGGGAGTGGAAGTACGGATCCTGCTGGACGCCGTCGGCGCCTACAAGATGGACGACGCGCTCGTGGAGCGGATGGAGGCGGCCGGGTGCCGGGTCGAGCTGTTCCGCCCGATCCACTGGTACACGGTTCGCCGGTTCAACAACCGGACCCACCGGCGCGCGCTGGTGGTGGACGGTCGGGTCGGATTC
>DATLFF010000392.1:0-6815 GCA_035524915.1 Gemmatimonadota bacterium
CGATCGGCTTGTCGAACTGGATACGCTCTTTGGAGTAGCGGAGCGCCTCGTCGTAGCACGCCATCGCGCTCCCGACCGCCCCCCAGGCGATCCCGTAGCGGGCCTGGGTGAGGCACATGAGCGGGCTCTTGAGCCCGCCCGACTCCGGCAGGATCGCGTCGGCGGGGAGCCGCACGTCGTTGAACACGAGCTCGGACGTGTCGCTGGCCCGGAGCGAGTGCTTGCCGCGCATCTCCTTCGTCGAGTAGCCGGGCGTACCCTTTTCGACCAGGAACCCGCGGGTCCCCTCCTCGGTCTTCGCCCATACGACCGCCACGTGAGCCATCGAGCCGTTCGTGATCCACATCTTGGACCCGTTGAGGACCCAGCCGTCGCCGTCGGGCTCGGCGCGCGTCTTCATGCCGCCCGGGTCGGACCCGTGGTCGGCCTCGGTCAGCCCGAAGCAGCCGATCGCCTCGCCCTTCGCCATCGCCGGCAGCCAGCGCCGCTTCTGCGCCTCCGAGCCGAAGGCGAAGATCGGGTACATGACGAGCGCGCCCTGGACCGACACGAAGGAGCGGACCCCGCTGTCGCCGCGCTCGAGCTCCTGCATGATGAGGCCATAGGCCACGTTGTTCATTCCCGCGCAGCCGTACTCCTCGGGGAGGTTCGCCCCCAGCACGCCGAGCTCCGCCAGCCCCGGGATCAGCTCCTTCGGGAAGCGTCCCTCGAGATACGCCTCCTCGATCACCGGGAGCACCTCCGCGTCCACGAAGCGGCGCACGGTGTCGCGCGCCATCCGCTCCTCGGCCGAGAGCTCGCCGTCCAGGTCGTAGTAGTCCACGCCGCGAAACGCCATCTATGTCGTCTCCATCTCTCGAATGACCGCCGCGGCGAGCTCGTCCGTCGTGGCCGTGCCGCCGAGGTCGGGGGTGCGCGCCGCGCCGTCGCGCAGGACGGTCTCGACCGCCTCCCGGACCCGCGCGCCGGGCTCGGCCTGACCCATGTGCTCAAGCATCATCGCCGCCGCCAGCGTGACCGCCGCCGGGTTGGCGATCCCCTGGCCGGCGATGTCGGGCGCCGAGCCGTGGACCGCCTCGAACATGGCGGCGTCGGTGCCGACGTTCGCGGCCGGCGCAAGCCCGAGGCCCCCGACCAGGCCGGCGCACAGGTCGCTCAGGATGTCGCCGAACATGTTGGTCGTGACGATCGTGTCGAACCGCGTGGGGTCCAGCACCAGCTGCATCGCCATGTTGTCGATGATCCGGTCCGAGAACTCGACGTCGGGGTACTCGGAGGCCATCTCCCGCCCGACGTTCAGGAACAGGCCGCTCGTCATCTTCAGGATGTTCGCCTTGTGGACCAGAGTGAGTCGGCGGGCCGGGCGCGAACGGGCGTGCTCGAAGGCGTAGCGGATGACCCTCTCGGAGGCCGGCCGCGAGACGACCGTGATGGCCTCGGTGTAGTGGCCGTCCCGGTCCACCCGATGCTCGATTCCCGAGTAGAGCCCCTCGGTGTTCTCCCGCACCACGACCAGATCCACCGCCTCGTAGCGCCCGCCGGGCACCACGGTGCGGGACGGCCGGACGTTGGCGTAGAGGTCGAAGGCCTGGCGGATCGCCACGTTCACGCTGCGAAAGCCGGCCCCGACCGGGGTCGTGAGCGGCCCCTTGAGGCACACCCGGGTGCGGCGGAAGGACTCCAGCGTCGGTTCGGGGAGCACGTCGAGACCGCGCTCGATGGCCGTCAGTCCGGCGACCTGCTCGTCCCACTCCACGTCGGCGCCCGCGGCCTCGACCACGCGCACCGCCGCGTCGACGACCTCGGGACCGATCCCATCGCCTTTGATGAGGGTGACTTCGGGCACGGCGGGAATCTAGCCGGCCGCGGGGGGGCCGTCATTCAGGGCCCTCCGTTCGGCTCCTCGGGCTCCTCTCCCAGCCGGGAGAGCCGCAGGACCAGCTCCTGAATGGCGACGTCGGCCGAGCTCTCCATCGCCGCGGCCGCCAGGTTGGCGGCGCCGCCTGGAGGCGGCGTGGAGGGCACGGCGCGGATCGTCGCGCGCCACACCACCCGGCCGGCGCCGGGATCCAGCAGGGCCGCGGTCAACCGGGCCTCGAACCGGAGCGGTCCGGCGGGGACGAACACCAGCGACCGCGGGACGAGGAGGAGATCGGCCCCGGCCGCTTCCGCGAGTGCGGCGAGCTCTTCTGCCGCCGGCGCACTCAGCCGGCCGTCGGGGCCGGTCGCGCCCGCCGCGGAAGCGGCCGACCGCACCGCGTCCGGGCCGAGCGCGGTCAGGACCGGGGCCAGATCGGCCGGCCCGATGGCGGAGCCCGAGACGCCGGTCCGGACCACCGCCGTGACGAGCCCTCCGTCCACCCGGCGCGAGAGCGCCGCCGCCAGGGAGTCGCCGGGAGTCGTGCCCTGCGGGAGCAGGAGCGCCGCCAGCGGCAGGACGGCGAGCCGCTGGGAGGCCAGCCGCTCGGCGGTGAACCCGGGGGCCGCGAGCGGCTCGGGATCCGGCGTGGGCGTCGCCGCGCACGCCAGCGCGAGAAGGGCCGCCGCCGCGGCCTTCAATCGTGCCGCCACTGGGGCGCGCGCTTCTCGCGAAAGGCGGCGATCCCCTCGTGCGCGTCCCGGCTCGCCATAAGCTCTTCGAGGTAGATCCGCTCGGCCCGGTCGAGCGCCTCGTCGAAGGGGACGTCGACGCCCGCGTAATACGCCTTCTTGGCCAGCCGCAGGGCGACCGCGCTCTTCTCCGCCAGCCCGCGGACGAACGCCGCCACCGCCTCCTCGAACCCTTCCTCCTGGAGGACCCGGTTCACGAGGCCGATCCGCTCCGCCTCGGAGGCGGGGTAGACCTCGCCGGTCAGCATCATCTCGAGCGTCTTCTTGCCGCGGACGAAGTACGGGAAGGCCGCGGCGGTCAGCGGCGGGAAGAGGCCGAGCCGGATCTCGGGCTGCCCGAACGTGGCCGGCTCCGCCGCCAGCACCAGGTCGCAGAACGCGGCCAGCTCGCAGCCGCCGCCGAGCGCCGGGCCGTGTACCGCGGCCACCGTGACCGGCTCGAAGTCGGCCAGCCGGCGGAACACCCCGTGGAAGGCCGCGATCATCGGCCGGACCTTGTCGCCCACGTGGTCCTCCACGTCGACGCCGGCCGAGAACGCCTTCCCTTCGGCCGCGATCACCAGAGCCCGCAGATCGGAGCGACCGGCCAGGGAGTCGATCGCGTCGGCGATCTCCTCGAGCATGGCGATGGACAGGATGTTGAGCGGCGGGTGGGCGAGCACCAGCCGCGCCACCGGGGCGTCGGCATCCTCCAGCCGGATCGTCCGGAAGCCCGCGCCGTTCTCTTCCTCGTCCATCTCCCCTCCCGGTTTCGTCGGCGGCCGGACCCGGACTGCCGGGTTCGCCGAGCCCGGGAATCATAGCCGCCCGGGGCTCGGGCGAAAACCGCTCGCCGTGAGCCAAGCCGGAGCCGTCCTGCGTGTGAGGGGGTGACGCCGCTTCCGCCGGACGCCGCACGAGGCCGGCCTGACCGCTCGACTTCGGAGGATACGGATGTCCCGCTCGACTCGATTCACCGCCCTCGCCCTGGCATGGGCGCTCGTACCGGCGGCCCTAGCCGGCGGGAGTTGGAAGGACGCGTTCGAGTAGCGGGGAGGGCTAGCTCCCGATGCGGGCGATGAGCGCCTGGAGGAAGGCCGCCGCGGAGGAGCGATCGGCGAGGCGGGGCTCGGCCGGAGGCGGCAGGTTGGACGCCAGCGCGGCGGCGGCCGGGAGCATCGCGGTGCCGTCCACGTAGAGGCCCCAGAACCGCTCCACGCCGCCGCCTGCCAGGGCGGCGGCACGCTTCGCGATGTCCTCGTCCGACCACTGAACCCGACCCCAGCGGGCCTGGGCGTTCATGTCGCGCCACAGCGCCGCCAAGTCCGCCTGGCCGCCCGTCCGCAGCCGCAGCTCGCGATCCAGGGCGAGCCCGACGAGCGCGCCCTTGCGATACGCCAGGTACTGATCGCTCGGGCCGTGCGGCGGGGCGTTCTCGTCCTCGTCGGCGAAGGTCCAGGCCTTCCGCTTCGGGTGCGCGCGGTAGACCGAATCGATGGCCGAGAGCTGGGCGAGCATGCGCTCGTCGTCGAGGAGTCCGGCATCGTGGGCCAGCCGGATCGCCATATAGTCGTTCACGCCCTCCTGGAACCACTGCGGGGCGTCGAACCGCTGCCACAGGTGGACGAGCTCGTGCGCGACCAGGCGGGTCGAGGGCGGCGTGCCGCCGGGCACGCTGTGGACGAAGCCGATCGTGTGCGGACCGTTCCGGTTGCCGCTCGTCATCGGGAAGCGGGCCTGGACCAGGGTTACAGCGTATCTATGGGCCTTGGGCTCACCGAGGCGCTCGCGCGCCGCGCAGGCCAGCCGCGAGAGGTCCGAGGCCAGGCTGTCGGGCGGGAACGTCCACTGGCCGTGGACACCCAGCTCCACGTCGATCCCGCAGGACGAGGCGCGGTAGAAGCCGATCTCGCCCGCCAGGACGTTGGTCTTCAGGAGCGTCCGCGTCCCGCGGAACGAGCCGCCGGGCCAGCCGCTGAAGGCGTCCCATCCGTCGGGGAGCCGCCAGTCGACCGAGATCGGCGCGTTCTCGGCGGCCGTGGCGGCCATCGAGGGGGTCAGGAAGAGCCCCTCGGCCGGGGAGTACAGGAGGTTGTCGTCGAGCCCCACGCTCCACGCGTTCAGCGGCCGCTGGGCGGGAATCGAGAGCCGGTAACGGACCCGGACCGGATCTTCCCAACCGCTCGCCGGCCGGGCGAACGCCCAGCGGGGCGCCCCCTCCACCAGGCTCCAGTGGGTGCGCATGACCCCGTCCACACGCGGATCCTGGTTGAGGAGCCCGACCAGGGGCCGGGTGCTCGGCCGCTGCAGAACCAGAGAGTCCCCCAGAAATCCGTGGATCTCGAGCTCCACCTCGACCGCCGCGTTCGCCGGGTCCGGCCGCACCGTGTACCGCAGCTCGCAGCAGGGCACATCGCCCGGGAGCGTGGTGGTGAGCCCGACCAGCGCGGCGGCCAGGAGGACGGTTTTCGCCAGGATGCGCATCATCGGACTCTCTTGTACGCATCAGGCGTGCCATTTGTGCCCGAGGGTGCCGGCAAACCCGGCCGGTGGGCCAGGCGGCGATCCGACCGGCTTCGGGTCGAACTAGCGCCTCGGCACCAGCCGATACGTCTCCCGGGAGACCAGCGTCATCGGCTCCACGCCCTCGGGGGCGAACTCGTTCACGCTCACCAGGGTGAAGCCGGCCGGCCCGCGGCTGAGGACGCCGTCGCCCCGCCGACCCTGCAACGCGCCACCGGGCCCGAAGCGGGACTCGGTCGTGGGCTGGGCTACGACCCGCGCGGTCCGGCCGTCGTAGGTCACCTCGAACACGAGGTCCACGTCCACCCGGCGGGAGACGGGGTTGAAGTCCACGTCGGCGTCGTCGGCCAGTCGAACGCTGTAGTCCTTACCGGCCGCGGTCCTGGCTTCGAAGACGTAGGAGGTGCCGATCTTCGTGCCCCGCGCGATCTCCAGCAGGTTGGCCTCGAAGCGGAGGTCGGTCGGCCCCACCTCGTCCACCCTCTCCCACCGGCCGTCGTCCGAGCGGTAGATCTCGATGTGCGTCTGGAACTCCACGTCCAGCGATCGGGTCAGCGTGTCCGCGACCAGGATCCCGGCCGCCGAGATCCCGAGGATGCCGCCGATGGCCACGGCTTGCAGTTTGCGATTCATGATGCCTCCTTCGTCGAGGAATGGGCAGAGGAGCCGTTCCGCGGACCCGCCGCGGTCAGGGCGCCGCACGAGTAGTAGAAGCCGCCCAGCCCGATGGAGTGCACGAGCACGTTCGGGCCCGGCAACGGCTCGGGTCGGGTCACGACCCGGATCGGCCCGCAGGCGGGGTCGAGCCGGTCGTGGTTGATGGTGGGGGGGATGGTGCCGTGGTCGATGGCCAGACAGGCGGCCAGCACCTGGAGGGCCGAGGTGCCCGCGCCGTGCTGCCCCAGCGCGGACTTGATCGAGTGGACGGGGAGGTCGGGCAGACGATCTCCGAAGACCTCGGCGAGCCCCAGCGCCTCGAAGCGGTCGTACAGGACCGAGGATGAACCGTTGGCGTTGACGAGGTCCACGTCGGACGGGCGCCACCCGGCCTCGCTCATCGAGTCGCCGAACGCCCGGACGAGCGGGTCCAGATCGACCTCCGGCGCGGTCGCGCTGTACCGGCGGCGCGGGCCGCGAAGCCGGCCAACCGGGCGTACGGCCGGGCCCCCCGGGCCCGGGCGGGCGGCTCGGCCTCGAGGACCAGGGCCGCGGCCCCCTCCCCCAGGACGTTCCCGTCCCGGTCCGCGTCGAAGGGGCGCGACGCGCGGCCGGGGTCGTCGTTCCGGGCGGTGGAGAGCGACCCCGACGCGCAGAGGAGCGCCAGCAGCTCGGGCACCAGCTCGCAGTCGCTGGCGACGACCAGCGCCGCGTCGATCTCCCCGCGCTGGATCAGCCGCAGCGCCTGGCCCGCCGCGTCGATCCCCGAGTTGCCCCGGTCGAGACGGTCTGGGCGGGGCCCCGCAGGTCGAAGAGCGCCGAGACCAGGCACGCCGCCGAGTGGTGGAACAGGCGGAACGCCGCGTCGGGCGCGGGGTGGCCGCCGTTGCTCGCCCATCCCGCGTACGTCCGGATGGCGGCCGCCATGTTCCCGATCGAGGTCCCCGCCCACACGCCGATCCGCCGGGGATCGACCCGGGCCCCGACCAGCCCCGCGTCCTCCAGCGCCAGCGCCGACGCCGCGAGCGCGAACTGGACCGGCCGGG
>DATLFF010000393.1:0-7227 GCA_035524915.1 Gemmatimonadota bacterium
GTGGGCCACCGCCGCGCAGGAGGTGAAGGGGGCCCCGCGGGGCGTGCGCGGGGCGTACCGCGCGCTCTGGCCGGGGGCGGCGCTGGCGCTGGCCGCCGGCGCGGCCGTGGCGGCGGTCCGCCCGGAGGCGCTCCTCGCCGCGGCGCCGGTGATCGCGCTCTGGGTGGCGAGCCCGCTGGTGGCGCTCCTCCTGGGCCGGCCGTTCGAGCTTCACCCGGTCCGGCTCGAGCCGGGCGACGCGGCGTTCCTGCGCGGCGTCTCCCGCCGGACCTGGGCGTACTTCGAGACCACGGTGGGCGAGAGCGGGCTCCCGCCGGACAACCTGCAGACCGAACCCGAGCTCGTGGTCGCCCGCCGCACGTCGCCGACCAACGTGGGCACGTACCTCCTCTCGGCGCTCGCCGCGCGCGACTTCGGGTGGATCGGGACCGCGGAGATGGCCGAGCGGATCGAGATAGCGGCCGGGACCCTGGAGCGGCTCCCCAAGTTCCACGGCCACCTCTTCAACTGGTACGACACCGGGACCCTGGAGCCGCTCCGGCCGCGCTACGTCTCCACCGTTGACAGCGGCAACCTGGCCGGCCACCTGTGGGCGCTGGCCCAGGGGTGCCGGGAGCTGGCCGCGAGGCCGCTGCTCGGGCCCCATGCGCTGGCCGGCGTGGCCGACGCGGTGGCGCTCGCCCGGCCCGCCGCGCAGCGCGTGGCCGCCGAGCTCCCCCTGGCCACGGTCTCGAGCGGCGACCTCGAGCGCGCGTTGGCGCAGCTCGACGAGGACCTGGCGACGCCGCCCGCGACCGCCGAAGCGTGGGACGAGCGGCTGGCCAGCCTGGCCGACGCCGCGGGCGCGCTCGTCGACATCGCGGTCACGGGACAGGCCTCCGGCGCGCACCACAGCTGGGAGGAGCTGGTCCGCTGGGCGCGGGCCACGGAGGCGGCCGTGGCCAGTCACGCCCGGGACCTGGCCGCCGCCCGAGGGAACCTCGACGAGTGTCCCCCGGACCTGGCGGTGCGCCTCCGGAGCCTTGCGGAGCGCGTCGACCGGCTCGCCGATGCGATGGACTTCGCGTTCCTCTACGACCGCGAACGGAAGCTCTTCCCGATCGGCTACCGGGTCGAGGAGGGCGAGTTCGACACCGGCTACTACGACCTGCTGGCCTCGGAGGCCCACCTGGCCAGCTTCGTCGCCATCGCCAAGGGCGACGTGCCGGTGGAGCACTGGTTCCACCTCGGGCGCACGATCACGCCGGTGGGACGCGATGCCGCGCTCGTCTCCTGGTCGGGCTCGATGTTCGAGTACCTGATGCCCGCGTTGGTCCTCGAGCCGCCGCCCTCGACCATCCTGGAGCGGACCCAGCGGCTGGTGGTCGGGCGCCAGATCCGCTACGGCGCCGAGCGCGGGGTCCCGTGGGGGATCTCCGAGTCGGCGTACAACGCGCGCGACCGCGAGCTCACGTACCAGTACTCTCACTTCGGCATCCCCGGCCTGGGGCTCACCCGGGGCCTGGTGGACGACCTGGTGGTGGCCCCCTACGCCACCGCGCTCGCCGCCATGGTGGATCCCGCCGCCGCGCGGCGGAACTTCGAGCGCCTGACCGCGGAGGGGGCGCTCGGCCCGCTGGGGTACTACGAGGCGCTCGACTACACGCCGAGCCGGGTCCCCAAGGGCGAGCCCGTGGCCATCGTCCGCGCGTACATGTCGCACCACGCGGGCATGACGATCGTGGCCCTGGGGAACGTCCTGAGCGGCGGGATCATGCGGCGGCGCTTCCACGACGTCCCGCGCGCGGCCGCGACCGAGCTGCTCCTCCAGGAGCGGATCCCGCGGGACGTCGGCGTCTCCCGGCCGCACGTCGAGGAGGTGCGGGCCGTCCGGCACGTCCGCGAGATCGTCCCCCCCGTGGTCCGGACGTTCCGCACGCCGTGGGCGGGCAAGCCCCGCGCGCACCTCCTGTCCAACGGCCGCTACACCGTCATGCTCACGGCGTCGGGGAGCGGGTTCAGCCGCCGCGGGGACCAGGCCGTCACCCGTTGGCGCCCGGACGCCACGCGCGACGCGTGGGGGAGCTGGGTGTTCCTCCGCGACGTCGGCAGCGGCGACCTCTGGTCGGCCGGCTACCAGCCGACCGGGGCGGAGCCGGACCGCTACGAGGCCACGTTCTCGGAGGACCGGGTCGAGATCCGGCGCGTGGACGGGCCGATCGAGACCACGACGGAGATCGTCGTTTCCCCCGAGGACGACGGGGAGCTCCGGCGGGTGACGCTCAAGAATTTGGGCGCGAAGACGCGCGAGATCGAGCTCACGTCGTACGCCGAGGTGGTCCTGGCCCCGCCCGCCGCCGACCTCGCCCACCCCGCGTTCAGCAAGCTGTTCGTCGAGACCGAGCACGCGCCCGCGTTCGGCGCGATCCTCGCCCGCCGCCGGCCGCGGGCGCCGGACGAGGACCCGCCGTGGGCCGTCCACGTGACGTCGATCCAGGGCGAGACGGTCGGCGCGCCCCAGTACGAGACCGACCGGGCCCGGCTCCTCGACCGCGGGCGCTCGATCCACGCGCTTAGCGGCGTGGTGGACGGCCGTCCGCTGTCGCAGACCGTGGGGCCGGTGCTGGATCCCGTCTTCGCGCTCCGGCGGACGGTGCGGCTCCGCTCCGGCGAGACCGCGCGGGTGGTCTTCGCCACGCTCATCGCCCCCGACCGCGAGACCGCGCTCGAGCTGGCCGACAAGTACGACGAGCCGGTCATGTTCGAGCGCGCCGCGTCGCTCGCCTGGACCCGCGCGCAGGTGGAGCTCCAGCACCTGGGGGTGACCCCCGACGAGGCGCGGCTGTTCCAGCGGCTGGCCGGGAGCCTGGTCTACCCCGATCCCGACCTCCGCGCCCCCCGCGCCGTCCTGGCCGCGAACGCGCGCGGCCAGCGCGAGCTCTGGAAGCACGGGATCAGCGGCGACCTGCCGATCGTCCACGTCACGATCGACCAGCTCCGCGACCGCGACGTGGTCCGCCAGCTCTTCCGCGCCCACGAGTACTGGGGCGGCAAGGGGCTCGCGGTCGACGTGGTGGTGGTGAACGAGCACGAGGTCTCCTACGGCGAGGACCTCCAGCGGTGGCTCGAGCGGAGCGTGGAGCGGCTCCAGGCGCGGATCGGCCACGAGACGCACGGCGCGCACGGGAGCGTGTACCTGCTGCGGGCGGACCAGCTCGCGGAGGAGGAGCGGGATCTACTCCGCGCCTCCGCCGCGGTGGTCCTCCGGGCGTCGCGCGGCAAGCTGGTGGAGCAGCTCGACGCCCGCGAGACCGGCGCCGGGGAGCCGCCGCCGGCCCCGCTGCTCCGCCCCGGGTCGAGCGCGGTCGCGCCTCCGCGCCTCAAGCTCGCCTACTTCAACGGGCTCGGCGGCTTCGCCGAGCAGGGCCGCGAGTACGTGATCGTCCTGGGCGAGGGCCAGTGGACCCCGGCGCCGTGGGTCAACGTGATCGCCAACCCCCACTTCGGATTCATCGTGTCGGAGTCGGGCGCCGGCTACACGTGGGCCGAAAACAGCCGCGAGAACCGGCTCACCCCGTGGTCGAACGACCCCGTCGAGGATTCCCCCGGCGAGGCCCTCTACGTCCGGGACGAGGAAACCGGCGAGGTGTGGACCCCCACCGCGCTCCCGATCCGCGCCCCCGGTCCCTACGTCTGCCGCCACGGCGCCGGGTACAGCCGGTTCGAGCATCGGAGCGCCGGGATCGCGCTCGATCTCCTCGTGTTCGCGCCGCTGGAGGACCCCGTGCGGATCGCGCGGCTCACCCTGCGGAACGAGTCGGGCCGGCGCCGCCGCCTGAGCGTGACCGCGTACGTCGAGTGGGTCCTCGGCGCGTTCCGCGAGACGTCGGCGTCCCACGTGGTGACCGAGGTGGACGAGTCGACCGGCGCGATCTTCGCCAGGAACCGCTGGAGCGAGGAGTTCGCGGAGCGGGTGGCGTTCGCGGACTTGGGGAGTAGGCCGGTGACGTTCACGTGCGACCGGACGGAGTTCCTGGGGCGGACGGGCGCGCTCGACCGGCCGGCGGGGATGCGGTCGGAGGCGGAGCTCTCGGGCGCGGTGGGGGGCGGGATGGATCCCTGCGCCGCGTTGCGGGCCCCGTTCGACCTGGCCCCCGGCGCGAGCGCCGAGGTGGTGTTCCTGCTGGGGCAGGCGGCGGGCGCGGACGAGGCGCGGCATCTGGTGACGCGCTACCGGAAGGCGGACCTCGACGCCGTCCTGGAGCGCGTGCACACCTGGTGGGACGACGTCCTGGGGACGATCCAGGTGCGGGTGCCGGACTCCTCCATGGGGATCCTGCTGAACCGCTGGCTCCTCTACCAGGCGCTCGCCTGCCGCGTGTGGGCCCGCTCCGCGTTCTACCAGTCGGGCGGCGCGTACGGCTTCCGCGACCAGCTCCAGGACGTGATGGCGCTGACCGTCGCCCGGCGCGGGGTGGCTCGCGCGCACCTGTTGAGGGCCGCCGCCCAGCAGTTCCCCGAGGGGGACGTGCTCCACTGGTGGCACCCGCCGTCCGGCCGCGGCGTCCGGACGCGGATCATGGACGACCGCCTGTGGCTCCCGTACGCGCTCTCCCACTACCTGGCCGTGACCGGCGACACGGAGGTCCTCGAGGAGCCGATCCCGTTCCTCGCGGCGCGCCCGCTGGAGGAGGGCGAGATGGAGGCCTACATCGAGCCCGAGCCGGTCGGTCCGCCGGAGACGCTGTTCGAGCACTGCGCGCGGGCGGTGGACGTGAGCCTCCAGTTCGGCCCGCACGGCCTCCCGCTCATCGGCGCCGGCGACTGGAACGACGGGATGAACCGGGTGGGCCTGGGCGGACAGGGCGAGAGCGTCTGGCTCGGCTGGTTCCTGCACGCGGTGCTCGCGGGGATGATCCCGCTGGCGGAGGCGCGCGGGGAGTCTTCGCGGGTCGAGCGGTGGCAGGCCGCGCTGGTGGACCTGCGGAAGGCGCTCGAGGAGGCCGGCTGGGACGGCGGATGGTACCGCCGGGCGTACTTCGACGACGGGACGCCTCTCGGATCGTCGTCGAACCAGGAGTGCCGGATCGACTCGATCGCCCAGTCGTGGGCCGTCATGTCCGAAGGCGCGCGCCCCGACCGCGCCGCGCAGGCGATGCGGGCGGTGGAGCAGTACCTGGTGCGACCGGGGGACGGCCTGGTGCTCCTGTTCACGCCGCCGTTCGACGCCGGCGGGCTGGACCCCGGATACATCCAGGGGTATCCGCCGGGGGTGCGGGAGAACGGGGGGCAGTACACCCACGCCGCCATCTGGACCGTGATCGCCAAGGCGATCCTGGGCGAGGGCGACGCCGCGGCCGCCCTGTTTTCCATTTTGAATCCGATCAACCAGGCCAGCACGCGGGCCGGGGTCCACCGCTACAAGGTCGAGCCGTACGTGGCGGTGGCGGACGTCTACGCCTCGCCGTCGCACGTCGGGCGCGGCGGGTGGACGTGGTACACGGGCTCGGCGGGCTGGATGTACCGCGCCGGGATCGAGTGGATCCTGGGGTTCCGGCTGCGCGGCACGTCGGTCGAGCTGGATCCGTGCATCCCGCGGAACTGGGAGGGGTACGAATTGACGTTCCGGTACCACTCGGCCCGATACAAGGTGGTCGTCAGCAATCCGCACGGGGTGGCGCGGGGGGTGGCGTCGGTTTCGGTGGACGGGGCGGAGATGGCGCCGGTGGAGCGCGAGGGGCTGCCGCCGGCGGCGTCGGTGGAGCTGGTGGATGATGGGCGGGAGCACGAGATCGGGGTGGTGCTGGGGTATCGGTGAGGGGGGAACGGGCGATCCCGGAGCAGCCAATGACAGTTCCTTGAGACAGTCCGGAGGATTATTTCAGAGTACAGTTAAATATTGACATTATACAGAGCCGGGCTATTCTAGTATCAAATCCTTCCCATTCAGCCTGGCTTCGAAGGCAGACGCATGAACCCAGAGACACGCGCAGGGCACTACGTCCGACAATCCGCCGGACATCGGGCCTTTATTCCGAGTGGGCTCCCGCCCGACCCTCCCATCGAATACGACGCGGACCTGGTCCTCGCTCTGTCGGAGGCCGATGACGCGGTCGGACGCCTCGACGGGGTGTCGGACACGGTTCCCAATCCGGATCTCTTCGTCGCCATGTACGTCCGGAAGGAGGCGGTTCTCAGCTCCCAGATCGAGGGGACCCAGAGCTCGCTGGAAGACGTCCTGGAGTACGAAGCCGGGGCGCACACCGACGATCTCCCCCGCGATGTCGATGAGGTGTACAACCATGTCCGGGCGCTCAATCACGGTCTCGCCCGTTTGCCAGAGCTCCCCCTGAGCCTGCGGCTCCTCCGCGAGATTCACGCAGTCCTGATGGAGAATGTCCGGGGCGGAGAGAAGGAGCCCGGAGAGTTCCGCCGATCCCAGAACTGGATCGGCCCCGCCGGAACCCCCCTCCGCGACGCGGTGTTCGTCCCTCCACCGCCCCATGAGATGAAGCAGAGCCTGGGAGATCTCGAGCGCTATCTCCATTCGGGGAAGCCGGATCTGGTCGCCGCGGGGGTGGCCCATTGCCAGTTCGAGACGATCCACCCGTTCCTGGATGGAAATGGTCGTCTCGGCCGGCTCCTCATCGCGTTGATGCTCTGCGAACGAGAACGGCTGAGGCGTCCGCTCCTGTACCTGAGCCACTATCTCCGCCGCCATCGCCAGCGGTACTACGACATGTTGACGGCGGTACGAGAGGACGGGGATTGGGAGTCGTGGCTGAAGTTCTTCCTGACGGGTGTGGCCGAGGTGGCCCGCGAAGGAACGGAAACGGCCAGGCGGATCACCCGGTTGCAGGAACGGGATCGCCGCATCGTCGCGGACGAGATCCGAGGAACCTACCGGTTCCCCTTTCTCGACCTCCTGTTCCGGTATCCCTCCGTCACGGCTCGATTCGTCGAGTCTCGACTGAACGTGGCGTACGGCACCGCCAATAACCTGATCCACAGATTCGAAGGCGCGGGGATACTGGAGGAAGTGACCGGTCAGCAGCGATACCGGAGATATCGGTACCGCGATTACATGGACCTGTTCACCGGCAAGGAAGAGGCTCCGTCCGAAACGGCCGAACCCCTCACGACCGAAGCGAGCGACCGGTAGCCGTCAACGCGGATCACAACCCGATCCGCTCGCCCTCCTCGGCCACCCGGAACCCTCGCGCCTCGATCGCCCGCCGGGCCTCGGAG
>DATLFF010000394.1:0-3882 GCA_035524915.1 Gemmatimonadota bacterium
GACGCCGCGGTCGCGCCGGCGCCCGGCGCGGTGGCCCTGGCCTGGCCCTACCGCTCCCGGGCCGACGTCGTGGCGGCCGGCCGACTGGCGGCGGACGGATGGCGGGTCCGGGTGGCGACCCGGGGCTTCACCGCCGCCGGCCGGCGCTTCTCACCGGGAAGCTTCGTGCTCCGTCTCTCCGAGCAGCCCGACTCCCTGCCGCGGGACCCTGCCGGCGCGGCGGCGGCCGTCGCCCGCGCCGGCGCCTCCGCCGTGGCGCTCACGCGTTCCGGGACCGACGACGGCGTGGACCTGGGCTCCGACCGCGTGCGCGCCCTCCGCCACCCCCGGATCGCGATCGCCGCCGGTCCGGCCGCGTCGCCCACCTCGTTCGGCGCCGTCCGCTGGCTGCTCGAGGCGGAGGCGGGCCTCCCCGTGGACGTCGTCCGGCTGGAGGACCTCGGAGCCGCTCCGGGCGCCGACCGGGACTCCCTGGCGGGGCGCGGAAGCGAGGGGCTGGACCTCGGCGTCTACTCGGCCATCGTGCTTCCCGACGGTCCCGGCCCGGACGCCTGGGCCGCCGCTCTCGGCGAGGGCGGGGCCCGGCGGCTCGAGCGGTGGATCGAGGCCGGCGGAACGCTGGTGGGGGTCCGCGCGGCCGCCGAATGGCTCACCGCGGATCGCTCGGGCATCTCCGAGGTGGAGCGCGCCGAGCCCGCCGAGCCGGACGACGACGTCCGGCGGACCCCGCGCGCGGAGCGGGAGGCGCTCCGGCTCCGCGAGCGGATCCCGGGCACGATTCTGGCCGTCGACGTCGACACGACCTCGGCGCTCGGCTGGGGCTACGACGACGGGCGGGCGGCCGTGCTGGTCCGCGAGCCGGTCGAGCTGGAGCTGGCGGAGGAGGGGAACGTCTGGATCTACCGCGACGCGGACCCGCTCTCCGGCTACCTGCCGGTCGGCGCGCGCGAGCGGCTGGCGGGCGCGCCCTGGGCGATCGTGGAGGAGCGCGGCCGCGGCCGGATCGTGCTCTTCGCGGACGATCCGGCTTTCCGCGGGATCGCGCGCGGCACCGAGAAAGCGTACCTGAACGCGGTGCTCCTGGTGCCGGAGTAGCCTTTGCGCGCGTCCGGGAAAACCACGAACCTCCTGCCGATGGCCGAATGCTCCTTCCACACCGCGTCGGACGACGCGATCCGGCGCGGAGTCCGCGGGGCCCTCGCCGGGGTGTCCCTCGATCGACCTCTGGACGCCGGGGCGTGAAGCGGCCCGTCCTGGCGATCGACGGGCCGGCCGGCACCGGCAAGTCCACTACCGCCCGCCACGTGGCGCGGCGGCTCGGCTGGCGCCACGTCGACAGCGGAGCCTTCTATCGCGTGGCGTCGCTTCTGGCGCAGCGGCTGGACCTGGACCTCGGGTCCGACGCGGACCGCACCCGGCTCCGCCGCGCCCTCGAGTCGGCCGACCTGGACTTCAACGAGGTGGGGGGGCGGCTGCACACGCTGCTGGACGGGGAGGACGTGTCCGACGCGATCCGGCTCGCGGCAGTGACCCGGATCGTCTCGCGGGTGGCCGACGACCCCGGCCTCAGGGAGGTGGTGAACGCGGGCCTGCGGGCCCGCGTCGGCGAGGCTCCGGCCGTCGTGGACGGCCGCGACATCGGCTCGGTCGTGTTCCCGGACGCCTTCCTCAAGGTGTACCTGGACGCCTCGCCGGAAGTGCGGGCGCGGCGCCGGGCGCGCGAGGCCGAGCCGCCCGAGCGGGCCGAGGATCCGTCGGTCCTGGCCAGCTACGAGCAGAGCCTGGCCGAGCGGGACCGCGCCGACCGGGAGCGCCCGGTGGCCCCCCTGGCGGCCGCGCTCGACGCCGTGCACCTCGACACGAGCGAGCTCGAGATCGAGACCCAGGTGGCCCGCGTCGTTCGCCTGGCGACCGAGCGGGCGGGCGATCTGCCCGCCGCAGCCCGGAAGGGCCTGTCCGCTTCGCCTTGACGGCCCTCCGACGGGGGGCGTATCTTCTTTGTTCTCAGCCGAATTCGGCCCCCAACGGCGCCCGGCCGCGACGGGGGCGTGTGCACGTGAACCCTGGCAGACCGGACATTGATGACCGAACCCAACGACCGCACCTCCGCCGAGACCGTGGACACCTCCGAGGCGGAGACCGTAGCCACCGCGCTCCCGCCGGCGCCTCCCGCCGTCGAGAAGCCCACCGACGAGATGCTCGACGAGGAGATCGAGCGGTCGGCACAGGCCGTGAACATCCGCCCCGACCTCTTCGACGAGGACGAGTACTCCCTCGACGAGTACGAGGAGCTCCTCGTCATGTACGAGGAGTCGATCCAGGACATCAAGGAGGGGCAGATCGTCATCGGCCACATCCTGCGGGTGGACGACAACGCGGTCGTGCTCGATGTCGGTTTCAAGAGCGAGGGCGCCGTCCCGCTCGACGAGTTCAAGCCGACCGACTCGCTGGAAGTCGGGGCCCAGGTGGACGTCTTCCTCGAGAACCTCGAGGACGCCGACGGCCGGGTCGTCCTGTCCAAGAAGAAGGCCGATTTCTTCCGGGTGTGGGACAAGATCCGCCACGCCTACGAGACCGGCGAGATCGTCCAGGGCCGTCTCGCCCGCAAGATCAAGGGCGGCGTGATCGTCGACCTGTTCGGGGTCGACGCCTTCCTGCCGGGCTCGCAGATCGCGCTCCGCCGCGTCCCCGACATCGACGCGCTGATCGGTCAGACGATGGAGTTCAAGATCATCAAGCTCAACAAGCGGCGCCGGAACATCGTCGTGTCACGCCGCATGATCCTCGAGCAGATCCGCGAGGAGAAGCGCGGCCGGCTGCTGGAGGAGATCGCCGTGGGCCAGGTCCGGAAGGGCGGGGTGAAGAACATCACCGACTTCGGCGCTTTCATCGACCTGGGCGGCGCGGACGGCCTGCTCCACATCACCGACATGTCGTGGGGCCGGGTCGGCCATCCGTCCGAGCTGGTCACGATCGGCGACGACCTCGAGGTCAAGATCCTGGACCTCGACCTCCAGAACAACCGCATCTCGCTCGGCCTCAAGCAGCTCCAGCCCTATCCGTGGGAGAACGTCTCCCAGAAGTTCCCGGTGGGCGAGCGGATCCGCGGCAAGGTGGTCTCGATCACCAACTACGGCGCGTTCATCGAGCTGGAGAAGGGCGTCGAGGGCCTAGTCCACATCTCGGAGATGAGCTGGACGCGGCACATCAAGCACCCCTCCAAGGTCGTCTCGATCGGGGACATCATCGAGGCGGTCGTCCTCAACGTGAACGAGGAGGAGGAGAAGATCTCCCTCGGGATGAAGCAGATCGAGGAGGATCCGTGGGACACGCTCGCCGAGAAGTACCCGCCGGGCACGATCGTGGCCGGCAAGGTGCGGAACCTGACGTCGTTCGGCGCGTTCGTGGAAATCGAGGAGGGGATCGACGGCCTGGTCCACATCAGCGACATGTCGTGGACGCGGCGCATCCACCATCCCTCCGAGGTCGTGCGGAAGGGCGAGACGGTCAAGGTCCAGGTGCTGCACATCGACACCGAGAACAAGCGCATCTCGCTTTCGATCAAGGACCTCGAAGAGAACCCGTGGGCCACGCTGGCGCAGAAGTACTCGGCCGGCGTCGAGACGAGCGGGCAGGTCGTGCGGCTGCTCGACAAGGGGGTCGTGGTCGACCTGGAAGGGGAGGTCGAGGGGTTCGTGCCGATTTCGCAGCTCGGCTACCGCAACCTGGAGAACCCCGCCGACAAGTTCCGCGAGGGCGACACGCTGGAGCTCAAGGTGATCGAGTCCGACCCCGACAAC
Source organism: Gemmatimonadota bacterium (assembly GCA_035524915.1). Lineage (GTDB taxonomy): Bacteria > Gemmatimonadota > Gemmatimonadetes > JACCXV01 > JAHWKZ01 > DATLFF01. The sequence goes on from DATLFF010000394.1 coordinate 3,801, forward strand.
CGGCGGATCGTGCTCTCCGTCACCGACATCCCGAGCCACCGGGAGCGCGGCGAGACGCCCGAACCCGCCCCGCCCGGCGAGG
>DATLFF010000395.1:0-2652 GCA_035524915.1 Gemmatimonadota bacterium
TCGCGGCCGTCCGCTCGATCTCGGTCGTGTCCTTCGACATGCGGCTCCTTATGCCTGGGCGGCCACGTCCGCCGCCTCGTCCCGGGGCGACTCGAGCCCCGTCGCTCGCGCGATCTCGTCGGCCACCGAGTACGGGGTGGCCTGGCCGGCCTCGATCCGGTCCAGCCCCTCCGCCAGGATTCGCTCCCCCGCGCCGTCCCCCCACACGCGGCCCTCCAGCCGCCGGGCGACCAGATCGCGGACCCGCTCCTCGGCGCGCTCGCGGCGCTTCCGCGCCAGGGCGCCGGTGGCCTCGCCGTGCGCCCGGTGCGCGGCGATCGCCTCCTCGAGCGCGTCGAGGCCCGTACTCTCGGTCGCCACGGTCCGGACGATCGGCGGGCTCCAGCCGTCGGCGGCCTTGGCCTTCAGCCCCAGCGTGGCCTTCAGCGCCCGCTCCAGCCGGTCGGCGCCGGGCCGGTCGGCCTTGTTCACGACGAAGACGTCGGCGATCTCCATCAGCCCCGCCTTCATCGCCTGGATCGAGTCGCCCGACTCCGGAACCAGCACCACAATCGTGGTATCGGCCGCCGAGACGATGTCGCGTTCGGTCTGCCCGACCCCGACGGTCTCGTGGATCACCACGTCGAACCCGAACGCCTCCAGCAGATCCGCCGCCTCGAGCGACGTGGTGGCGAGCCCGCCCAAGCGCCCGCGGGAGGCCATCGAGCGGATGAACGCGCCCTCGTCGAGGGTCAGGTCCTGCATGCGGATCCGGTCGCCCAGGAGCGCCCCGCCGGTGTACGGGCTCGACGGATCCACAGCCAGGATCCCGACCTTCTCCCCCCGCTCGCGCATCCGGAGAGCGAGCTTCTCGGTGAGCGTGCTCTTGCCCGCGCCGGGCGGGCCCGTCACGCCGAGCCGCCGCGCCGCGCCGAGGCGGCCGTGAAGGGCGTCCATCAGCCGTTCGAAACCGGGCCGCTGGTTCTCCACCCAGGAGAGAGCCCGCGCCAGGGCGCGGCGGTCGCCTCGGGCGAACGCCTCGAGGAGCTCGTCGAGCGCGCCGTCCCGGGTTGTGGAGGTCGTGGCCACGCTCGGTTCCCCCTTCTCGCGCGCGTCCGGTGAGCCGCCGGTCAAGATACCCCCCGCCGCCGCGGGCGCACAAACCTCACGCCGCGGGGCCGGAACCCCGCGCTCAGGTCCGCTTCTCCTCCCGCTCGGCGGCCGGGAACAGGACGTTGTTGAGGATCAGCCGGTAGCCCGGCGATCGGGGGTGGCGGGCGAGGTCCGTCGGGGGGTCGCCGACGGCGTGCTGGGCGTCTTCGGGGTCGTGGCCGCCGAGGAACGTGAACGAGCCCTCACCGCGCTCGCCGTGGACGTACTTGGCCAGACCGCCCCCGCCGCAGGTGGCCAGGATTTTCGTGTCGGCGCGCAGCGTCTCCGGCCGGAACGAGGTGGTGAGCCCGTACCAGTCCGGGAACCGCGAGGCGTGGTTCTGGGTCAGCATCGCCGCCACCGGATCGGGGCCGGGCGCGAACCGGAAGAGCTCGACCGCGTCCAGCGCCCGCCGGCCGGGCGTGTTCACCCGGTGGCCGTCGATGGAGGAGAAGGGCCCCACGGGCGCCTCCTCCCGCCGGAAGCCGGTGAACGCGAGCGTGCCCTCGTAAGCGAGCCCATCGCCGGCGAGCGCCAGGTCGAACGTCTCGGTGGCGGCGCACATGCCGAAGAGGAAGCCGCCCCGCTCCACCCACACCCGGATGGTCGCCGCCACCGCAGCCTTCAGCTCGGCGACTCCGGCGAAGCCCGCCGCCGCCGCGTTCTCGCGGTCCAACGCCAGCGCCTGGCGGTACCAGTCGCTCGCGCGGACCGCCGCGCCGTACTTGCCGTACTGCCCGGTGAAGTCCTCGTGGTGGAGGTGGAGCCAGTCGATCTCGGCCAGGCCGTCCGAGAGGAGCTCCGGGTCCCAGATCGTGCGGTAGGGGATCCCGGCGAACTCGAGGGCGAGGCGGACCGCGTCGTCCCACGGGGCGGCGTAGCCGGGCACGTAGACCGCGATCCGCGGCGCCACGTCGAGCCGGGCCACTGCGGCCGCGCCGGAGGCGACCGCGGCCTCGATCCTGGGGCCCGCCTCGCCCGGACTCTCCGTCCAGATCCCGAGCGCGAGCGCCTCCTCGAGGGCCGGCGCGTGCCGCACCAGGAACGTCCCGCCGCGGTGCTCGAGGATCCAGTCGGCCGAGCCCCCGGCCCGGAGCGCCCGGTAGACCAGGCCGTAGGCACGGAGCGGCTGTGGCTGGGTGCCGTCCATCGGGACCACGAATGCGTCGTCCGCCGCTCGCGAGAGCCGCGGGAGGCCCGCCAGCGCGGCCGCCCCGAGGGTGGCGCGCAGGAAGTCGCGCCGCCTCATCCGCCGGACTCCGGCCCGCCGGCCAGGCGGCGCCGGGCCTCCAGCGCGTAGGGGGTGTCGGGGTGGTCGAGGGCCACGGCCCGCCAGAGCGCCCGCGCGCGCTCGGCCTCCCCCGCGGTCTCGGCCCAGATCCCGGCCGAGAGGAGGAGCGCGGCCGATTCGCCCGCCGGGGCCCAGGCGGCCGCGGACTCGAGCGCCCGACTGGCGCCGCCGGGGTCGCCGCCGCGGCCGCGGAGCTCCCCGGCCAGGCCCGCCAGGAGCGCCCCGCCCAC
>DATLFF010000396.1:0-3995 GCA_035524915.1 Gemmatimonadota bacterium
GTGGAGGGGTCGGAGCTCGCGGGCGCGGGGCTCCTGCTCCAGGACCAGCTGCGGCGCGTGGGCATCGCCATGGAGCTGGAGGTGAACGAGCGCACCGTGACCCGCGACCGGGTCCGCGCCGGCGAATTCGACGCCTACCTGGGCGCCATTGGCAACGCCCCCGGGGGACTCCACCGGTCGTTCGGCGCGGAGTCGCGGCTCCGGTACCGGAACGCGGCCGTGGCCCGCCTGGTGGAGGAGGCGCGGAACGAGCCCCACCCCGAGCTCCGCGACCGGCTCTACGCCCGGATCGGCGAGCGACTGAGGGAGGACCCGCCCGTGATGTGGCTCTTCCCGCAGGTAGGGATGCGGGCCGCGCACCGGCGCGTCCGGGGGCTCCGCTCGCCCGATCGTGTGAGCGAGATCCTGTCGCTGCGCCACCTCTGGCTGGAGGACCTGTGAGTCGAGGAGGAGCGCTGATCGGGCGACGAACGATGCCGGGTCGTCCGCGGAGGCTTGCCGGCGCCGTCGTCGTCAGTATTCTCGCCGGCGCTTGCGGCGCGACGCCCGCCACCGATGCGGACCAGGAGAGCACCCTGACCATCCTCCACCTGGGCGCCGACCTCACCTTCGGTGCCCAGCACTTCACTCCGGCGAAGTTCCTGGTCTTCGAGCCCATGGCGTGGCTGGACCGAGAAGGTCGCACGGTGCCGCGGCTGGCCCGCGCCTGGAGCCACTCGCCGGACTTCCGCGAGTGGACGTACCACCTCCGCACGGATGCCCGCTGGCACGACGGCGTGCCGGTGACCTCCAGGGATGTGAAGTGGACCGTGGAGCGGTTCGCCCGGCCCGACATCGCCTACTATTGGGACCTGGAGGAGGTGCTCGCCCCCGACGACTCCACGGTAGTGATCCGCACCTCGCGGCCGCGGGGCGAGCCGGACGCCTACACCGTCTACTATCCCGAGCACCTGCTGCGCGATCTCGATCCGGATCTGATCTGGGAGTGGGAGTTCTGGAAGCGGCCCGTAGGGAACGGCCCCTTCCGCTTCTCCCGGCGCGTGCCGCTCACCTTGTGGGAGTTCGAGCCGAACGCCGACTACTACGGCGGACGGCCGGTCCTCGACCGGGTGCGAGTGCGCGTCGGCGGCGGTGATCCCCTGGTGGAGCTGAGGAGCGGGAACGTGGACGCGCTGGTACAGGTGGATCGGGCGCTCCTCCCCAAGATCGAGCGCGATGCGCGCTTTCGCGCCTACTACGAAGTCCAGAACTGGAGCGACGCCATCTGGTGGAACCAGCGCCACCCGTTCCTGGCCGAGGTTGCGGTCCGCCGGGCGCTCACCCACGCCATCGACCGCCGCGAGCTCCAGCGGCTCCTGGAGCTTCCCGAGTTCCTGCCCATCGCGGACGTCCCGCTCGATCAGAGGCAGCTCCTGAGGGATGATTTGCCCCCTCCCTACGCGTTCGACCCCGGGGAAGCCGCCCGCCTGCTCGATGCAGCCGGCTGGCGCGACGGCGACGGCGATGGAATCCGCGAGCGGAGGGGCGTGCGGGCGGCGTTCACGGCGCTCGCCGGGCCCGGCTCCGACTTCGCCGCGGTCTACGTCCGGGAGGCCCTCCTGCGGGTGGGCGTGGCCATGGAGATCCAGCTTCTTCCCGATGCCCCACGGCGGCAGGTGGCGGCCGGTGAGTTCGAGGCGGCCTTCGACCGCTTCATTCCCGCCCAGACGCGCTGGTTCGGGGGACTGGGATACGAGAACGATCGGATGCGCGGGATCCTCGCCGCGATCGACACCGCCGCGGACCCGGCCATCCGGGCCAGCCTGAGCCGCGAGCTCTGGCCCGACTTCCTGCGCGACCTGCCGCTCACGCTCCTGGGGCCCCAGGTCACCACCTATGTGGCGCACCGGCGCGTACACGGACTTTCCACGCCCTGGGGCGCGAACCCCTACGAGCAGGCTCCGTGGATCTGGCTCGAGGAGGAGGAGTGAGGCGACGACGGGTGATCCGGTCGGAGCCGGCCGGTGTAGCCGCTCGTCGAGCGGCGTCATGGCGGCTGCCCGCCCGCTTTGACTGCTGGCTCCCGATCACCCTCGTTCTGCTGTCCGCCGCCGGCTGCGGCGCGGCGGGCGACCGTGCCGCCGACCCCGCTTACGCCCGCGGCTCGACCGTGGTCATGGGAGTCACCGACCTCGACGCAGTGAAACCGGACAACTCGGATCTCGACTTCCTGTACCTTCTGCCGCTGGCAAAGCGGGATGAGCGGGGCGACCTGCAGGGCCACCTGGCGCGGAGCTGGGAGCACTCGTCCGACCACAAGGAGTACACGTTTCACCTGCGGACAGGGTTACAGTGGGACGATGGAGTCCCAGTGACCGCGCGCGATGTAAAGTTCACGCTGGATCTGCTGGGCCACCCGGACGTCGCCGAGTACTCAGGCATCGAGAGCACGGTGCTGAACGACTCGACCATTCGAATCCGGGCCGGCAGTCCCGCCTACATCGATGACATCACGTACTTCCCGCGCCATCTTCTCGAGCGACTCGATCCGGCCGCATTCTGGGAGTGGGACTTCTGGAGGCGGCCCGTGGGGAACGGCCCCTACCGTTTCGTTCGGTACGTGCCGGATACGATGATGGAGTTCGAGGTCAACCCCCGCTACTACGGCCCAAGGCCCCGGATCGAGCGCGTCATCCTGAAGTTCGTGGGGGCGGGGGCGGGGCTGACAGAGCTCATGGCCGGGAACGTGGACATCGTCCAGGCCAACCTGCAGCAGCTCCCGCGCGTCGCCTCCGACCGCCGCTTCCGCGTCTACTCCCACGCCGGGGCGGGAGCCCGCGCGATCTACTGGAAAACGGATCACCCCCTCTTCGCCGACCAGCTCGTGCGGCGTGCGCTGGCGCTGGCGCTGGACCGACCTGCGCTGCTCCTGTTGCTGAACCTGTCGGCCGAGCTGCCCATAACGGACGGCGTCTTCACGCCGCAGCAATTCCGGCGCAGCGAATGGACGGATCCGCTGCCCTACGACCCCGACGAGGCGAGGAAGCTACTCGAAGCGGCCGGGTGGGTGGATCGCGACGGGGACGGGGTCCGCGAGAAGGAGGGCCGGCCGTTCCGATTCACGGCAACGGTCGTCCAGGGAGCCGGCTTCCCCGAGCTCGCGGTCCACCTCCAGGAGTTCTTCGATCGGGTGGGCGTCCGTATGGAGATTGTACACAGGGACGCCGCCTCCATGTGGGAGTTGCTCAGGACCGGCGAGTTCGAGGCATGGATGTACGTCGCCCAACCGGGGCCGAGCGCGCAGCTCCGGGACTTCGGCCGCGGCAACCAGACAGGGTATCGTAACGGCGAGGCGTTCGCGATCATTGACACCATTCGGCTCGCCGCCGACCCCGCCGAGCTGGATCGGCTCTACCGCCGCTTGAGCGCTATCTACAGGAATGACCTGCCCTTCGTCCGGATCATCCCGTGGTCGAGGGACTGGTTCGTCCACCGTCGAATCCAGGGGCTGAGCGTACCCTTCAGGGCGGAGCCGGACACGTACATGGAGACGCTATGGCTCGCATCGGAAGAGGAAGATGCCCGCGAGCCTTGAGCCGCGCGATTCCGCGGTGGCGTGCCGCGTTTCGCCAGGCGGGCAGAAGCGTCCGTTGCGCCGGCCGCCCCGCCCTGCTCACCGCGGCTCCGTCGGGTCCAGCCACAGCTCCGGCAGGAACCAGAACGGCTCGCCCCGATAAGGGCTCTCCAGCCCTCTTACGCGACGGTGCACCGCGTGGGCGTCGACCTTGGGATAGAGGAAGGTCGCGGGAACGTCCCGGCGGAAGATCGTCGCCAGCTCCCGGTAGGCGCGGTCGCGGGCAGCGAGGTCTGGGTTGAGGGTGGTCGCGTCCAGCAGCTCGATGACCCGCGGATTCGCGTACCCGAGGGGCGAGCCCCGCCCGAAGAACTCGGCGTCACGGCTGACCGCCGAGCTCCAGATGGCCGCCTGGAACTCGCCGGCCCGAACGCGGTCGAGG
>DATLFF010000397.1:0-24160 GCA_035524915.1 Gemmatimonadota bacterium
GAACGGGAACTCGTACTGGATGTCGTAGGCGGCCGCGGCGTAATGGGCCAGCTCGTCCGGACCATGCTCGTGCGTGCGGAGCTTCTCGTCCCGGATCCCGAGCTCCCGATACCACGCGCGGCGGATGTCCAGCCACCGCTCCAGCCATTCCCGGTCCTCGCCGGGCTTGACGAAGTACTGCATCTCCATCTGCTCGAACTCGCGGGTGCGGAAGATGAAGTTTCCGGGCGTGATCTCGTTGCGGAACGCCTTACCGATCTGGGCGATCCCGAACGGGATCTTCTGGCGCGAGGCGTTCAGGACGTTCAGGAAGTTCACGTAGATCCCCTGCGCGGTCTCCGGCCGCAGGTAGACCACGGAGGCGTCCTCCTCGACCGGGCCCATGAAGGTCTTGAACATGAGGTTGAACTGCCTCGCCTCGGACAGGTCGCGCGAGCCGCAGCGCGGACAGTGCGGCTCCGCCATCTCCTCCAGCGCGTCGGCGCGAAAGCGGTGCTTGCAGTTCCGGCAATCGACCAGCGGGTCGGTGAAGCCGGCCACGTGTCCCGAGGCTTCCCACACCCTGGGATGCATGAGGATCGACGCGTCGAGGCCCTCGATGTCGTCGCGCCGCACCATCGACTCCCACCAGAAGTCGCGGATCGCGCGCTTCATCTCGACCCCCAGGGGGCCGTAGTCCCAGGTGGACCCGGCGCCGCCGTAGATCTCGGAGGACTGGAACACGAACCCGCGCCGCTTGGACAGCGACACGAGCCGGTCCATCACGTCCCCGGCGGCGACGTTCCCCCAATCGGAACTGGCTCCGGCGGTTTCGATGGCGTCGGTCACGAGGGGGAGAGTTTCGTCGTTCGGATCGGAGCACGCCAGACGGCGGTGGCCTTCCCCCCGAGTCCGATCAGGGTCCGGGGACGGCCCCCTCCGCGGCCAGCCTCCGCCACTCCTCGCGCCCCGGCTCGCCCCCGGGCACGGAGAGGATCCGCTCGAGGAGCGCGGTGTCGGCCGGCATGAGCCCGGCCGCGACGAGCCGCGGCGTCAGGACCGCCCACCGCGGGCCGGTCGCGAACGCGCGCTCGAACCGGGGGAGCGCCTCCTCCACCCGTCCCACGCCGGCCAGCGTGACCGCCGCCCAATACACCATCTCGGCGCTCTCCGGGACCATCTCCGCCGCGCGGCCGTAGCGCTCCATGGCCTCGGCCACGTCCTCCCGCGTCATCGCCTCGTCGCCCGCGTTCATCTCGCGGTAGGCGCGCGCCAGGTGGAGGAGCCGGCGGAGCTCGACCAGGGGCTCGGGATGGTCCTCGACCCGCAGGTCGTACGTGCGGTCGACCCAGGGGCGCCCCGTGGGCTCCCCGCTGACGACGAGGATCGCGGCCGACTGCCGGCCGCGGATGTCGCCGCCCTCGGCCTGGGCCGCCTCGAGCGCGGCCATCATCCGCTCGGCGAGATCCCCTTCGGCCGCCTCGAACGCGGCCGCCATGGCAGGCCACACGGTCGTCTGCTCCATCAGGTTGGCCTGGACGCTGTAACCCGCCCCCGTCTGGTGGCCGGCCGCGATGATGGCCGACGCGCCCGTGTGGGTGGCGACGTTCCCGGCGGCGTCCACCATCGCCACCTGCCGGCCCTCCGGGTGGGCGTCGGCCGCCACCAGGCCCGCGAGCGCCTCCGTCGCTGTCTTTCCGGCCCGCATGAGGTCCAGCCCGAGCGGCCCGTAGGCCGGATCCACGAACGACTGGGTCGCCACCGCGCCGACCCCCGCCTCGGCCCACGGCACGATCGGCCCCACGCTGAACCAGTGGGACTGGACCGCCACGCCGAGCTCGCCGGTCGCCGCGTCGCGGGCCACGATCGAGTAGGTCGCCACCGGGCGGCGGGGTATGGTTCCCGCAGACGCTCGCGGCTGATCCGTTGCGGGGCCCGGAGCCGACTGCGCGCGGGCCGATCCAGCTCCGCACAGGACCCCGGCGCCCGCCATGGATACCAGCGCGAGGAAGACGAGCGGACCGCCCGCGCTCAGGGCGCGGCCGTCACGATCGCGCTCCGCGTCGTCTCGACGATCGCGAGGAGCTCCTGCTGCTCCGCGGCCGGGACGTCGTGTGCCTGAAGCGCCGCCTGGAGATGGCCCCCCAGCCGGTCGAACTCGGCGTTCGTGATCTCCATGCCGGCGTGGGCGACCCCCATGTCCTGACCTTCATAGGTCTGCGGGCCTCCCGTCGCCTGACCGACGAACTGCACCATCCGCTCCTTGAAGAGCGCGATGTTCTCGTCCGTCGCCTCCCACTCGTTCGACGTACCCTCACGGGTGAAGTTGAGCGTGTCGTCGGCCGCCGCGCGGGTCACGAGATCGTCCACCACCGAGCGGATGGCGGCCTCGCCCCCCAGCCGATCGTAGAGCGACACCTGCGTATCGGCGGCCGGAGCCAGCGTGTCCGCCTCGTCGACGGCATCGCGCTCACCGGCGGGCTCGCAGGCGGCCAGCGCCACCAGCCCGACGACCACGAACGAAAAAAACCGCTTCAAGTGAGTCATCTCGGCTCCATGGTTGAGAGTCATCCTCGTCGCGGGCCGCTCAGCGCGCCGCTGCCAAGCCCGACGACATCGTAGCGCTGCTGGCCGGAGAGGTCGAGGCCCGTAGACGAAGGCGCCCGGCGGCGGACCCTTCCGAGGATCATCGCGCGCCTTCCCGCAGCCAGCGCTCGATCCCCGCCGCGATCCCCAGCGCGATCTCCCGCCGGAACTCCGGCGTCTTCAGCGCCGCCTCCTGGTCCGGCAGCATCATGAACGCGCACTCCACCAGGACCGACGGCATCTCCGTCATCCGCCCGACCGCGATGTTCTGGTGCCACACCCCGTTGTCGGGCAGTCCCGTACGCGGCAGGAGCTCCGTCTGGATCGCCTTCGCCAGCCCCTCCGACTGCGGGTGGTAGAACAGCACCGACGTGCCGTTGTGGACGAACGGGTTCACCCCGTCCGGGAGCGCGTTGTTGTGGATCGACACGAAGAGCTCCCCACCCGACGCCACCGCCAGGTTCGTCCGGTCGTAGAGGCCAAGCCCCGAGTCCGGCGTGGCGCGGGTCAGCGTCACCTCGGCACCGCGCTCTTCGAGGATCCCGGCGAGGACCAGGGCGATCGCCAGGTTGGCCGCCTTCTCCTCGTAGCCGGTGGGACCGATCGCGCTCGGCTCCGGGCTGTGGCCGGGGTCGACCACGATTCTGATCCCGTGGAGCGGCGAGCGGTAGCGCTTGTCCGCCAGGGCCCCGGGCGGGCGGCGGAAGCCGAGCACCAGGTGGGTTCCCTCCCAGCGGGCGCGGTAGCCCCACGCGCGTTCGCCGCGGAGGTCCACCTCCAGCCGGAAGACGCCGTTCGCCGGCTGGGTCCACTGGAGCGACTCGATCAGCGGCTCGTCGGCCGCCGTCTCCATGAAGTCGACGTTCGACACCAGGCCGTAGACGTCGACGGTGTAGCGGACGGGGTCGAGATCCTGCTCGATCCTGAACGCCAGCCGCTCCTCGGTCGGGATCACGACCTCGCTCCAACCGTCCACCGCGCGGGTCCGGACGACGGCGATCTCCGACCTCGGACGCGCGCCGGCGACGGGGAACGCCTCGCGGAGGTCGACCCAGGCGGTGGTGCCCGGACCGAGAGCGATCTCGCGCCAGTTCCCGCGGCGGCGGAGCGTGCCGGCCGCGGTTCCGTTCGGGAGGAAGAGCTGGTAGCCGAGCCCCGGCCCGGTGCGCGCGATCACCCGGTGATCGGTGCGGCCGGTTCCGGCCGTGTCGTCGTCCAGGACCGCCACGCCGACGAGCGTCGGGTCCAGATAGTCGATCATCGTGACCGGGACGACGTGCAGATCTTCGCCCGCCCGCTCCATCTCGAGCCACAGCGTGTCGCGGAGCGCGCCCGAGAGGGTCAGGTACACGTCGGCCGCCCAGCGCACCCAGGCCTCGCCTTCGATCGGCTCCCGCCCCGCGGCGGCGGCCGCCGCCTCCGCCAGGACCGCGGGGCTCGCACCCTCCAGCGGAGCCTCGTCCCCCCACACCTGGCGGCCCCGGTTCACGTCGCGCGCCGTGTCCCGGACGAGCGGGGTCACGCGCTCGCCCAGCCGCGCCCGCACGGCGAGGTCGGGCGCCGCCACGACGGAGACGCGGAGCGTGTCGCCGGCGTAGAGCTCGAGCGGACCGCCCGGCTCCAGGGTCTCCGGCTTGTAGGGAAGCGAGTCCGGCCCCGGCGCGAAGAGCGGCCGCGGCACCGCCACCGCCCGCTCGGTGCGGGCCGTCCGGCCGCCGGCCTCCGCCGTCACTACAAATATAGTTGTATCGGGTTCGACCGGGACGTACGCGATCCAGCCACCCCCGGGATCGACCTCGGAGGCCACTCCGTTCACCGTGACGCGCGCTGTCTCCGCGCCGGGCCCGGTCACCTCGCCGAACACGAACGTGGAGTCGGACGCCGTCAGCCTGGCCCCCTCCGGCGGATACTGGATCCGCACGGCGAGCGTATCCACGACGACCTGGACGTGGATGTTCGGCGCGTCCTGCGCCGGCGCGGGCGGGGCGAGGCCCGCCAGGGCGAGTCCGACGATCAGGAGCCGGGGGAAGCCGGGCATGGCCGGCAACTTAGCCGCGGCGCCGGGGACGCGCGATCTTCCCCGGATGCCGGAGAAGTCCTACGCCCACCGCGACGTGCTCGACAAGCTGGGGATCGGCGCGGAGACCCGCGTAGCCGTCGAGGGGCCGGTCCCGCCCGACCTGGTGGAGCGGGCCTCGAAGCGGGGAGCGGCGATGGCGCCCTCCGCCGACCGCGGGCCTGTCGACGTGGTCCTCTACGCGATCCTCGGCGTGGCGGGCGTCGCCGCGGATCTCGCGCGTCTCCGGAACCGGATCGCTCCCGCCGGCGGGATCTGGGTCCTGACGGCGAAGCGGAGCCGGCCGGGTTACGTCCGTCAGGAGGACCTGATCCCGCTCGGGAAGGAGGCGGGGCTCGTCGACAACAAGATCTGCTCCGTCGACGAGGGGACGAGCGCGATGCGGTTCGTGATCCGGCGCGCCGACCGGTAGGCCGCCGCCGCGGGCGCGCCGAGGAGAGCCGGGATCGCCCGACGCCCGGCCCGGCGGTCGATCAGGGCCGCTCCCCCAGGAGCTCGGCGACCCGCTCCCGCGTCAGTCGCCGCGCGAGCGCCCACCCCGTCGCGACCGCCACCACCGCCCAGGCGATCCCCCACGTCCAGTCCATGAGCAGCAGCTTCCCCGAGCCGAACATGGTGGAGGAGATGAACACCACGCCGAGCCCCCAGCGGGCGAGCCCCCGCTTCAGCCGGCCGGTCCGGGGCGCGGGCACCTCTCCCGCGGCCGCGCGCACCGGACCCCACCACCCGGGCGGCCGCACGCGGCGGTAGAACTCGACCAGCCGGTCCATGGACGTCGGCGCCGTGGCGTACGTGACCGTCACCCAGAACGCCGTGGAGCCCACCAGATTGATCACCACCTGCGAGGCGAACGGGAAGGTCGGCCCGCCCCACCGCGGGCTCATCCCCAGCACGACGCCGATCAGGGACGCCGCCACCATCGCCGCGATCTCGCTCCAGGCGTTCACCCGCCACCAGAACCAGCGCGCGATGTAGACGAGCCCGATCCCGGCGCCGAGCGTCAGGAGGAGGAGGAACAGGTCCGAGATCGAGGTCGCGTAGAAGCTGATCGCCACCCCGATCGACAGCGCGATCAGCGACGCCACACGTCCCGCCGCCACGTAGTGCCGCTCGCTCCGGCCCTTCGCCAGGAACGGCCGGTAGAGGTCGTTCACCAGGTAGGCGGCCGAGAGGTTGATGTACGACGTGAGCGTGGACATGAAGGCCGCCACGAGCGACGCCAGCATGAGTCCCAGGAGACCGACCGGCAGGTAGTCGACCATCGCCCGCGGGTAGGCCATCTCCGGGTCGTCGATCTCCGGATAGAGGAGGAGCGAAGCCAGGGCCACGAGGATCCACGGCCAGGGCCGGAGCGCGTAGTTGGCCACCTGGAACCAGAGGGTGCCCAGGACCGCCTCGCGCTCGTCCCTGGAAGCCGCCATCCGCTGGATCACGACGGCCCCGCCGTCGGCGTTCTTGTTCGCCCACCACTGGATCGTGACCAGGACGAGGAACATGGCGACGGCGGTCGCCGACCACGCCAGAGCGGTCTCCCACCACGCGCCGCCGGCCGGGATCTCCTCGCCGAACCGCGGCAGGAACGCGAGCGCGTCGCCGTGGCCGGCCGCGCCGAGGCGCTCGATCATGCCTCCCAGTCCACCCACCGCTCCCACCGCGACCACCGCCAGGACGATCGCCCCGACCATCGCCAGCACGAACTGGAGGAGGTCCGTGACGACCACTCCCCAGAGCCCGGAGAGCGTGGAGTAGGCCAGCGTGATCCCGGCCGCGAAGAGCGTGGCCTGGAGCTCCCCCACGTCGAACACGGCGCCGAACACCTTCACCATCGCCAGCGTGACCCACGCCATGGTGAGGCAGTTGGCGTAGAGCGTCATGTAGACGGCGCGGAAGCCCCGGAGCGCGGCCGCCGGCCGGCCGGAGTAGCGGAGCTGGGTCAGCTCCACGTCGGTCATGACCTCGCTCCGCCGCCAGAGCTGGGCGAAGACGAAGGCCGCCAGCACGCCGCCCATCGCCAGGCACCACCAGATCCAGTTCCGCTGGATCCCGCCGGTCCGCACCCAGGCGGTGACGACCAGCGGCGTGTCCACGCTGAACGAGGTGGCCACCATCGACGTCCCCGCCAGCCACCACGGCAGGTTGCGGCCGGAGACGAAGAACTCGGCGGTGGAGGAGCCCGCCCGGCGGACGAAGTAGAGGCCGACCAGGAGCGAGAAGGCGAAATAGGCGGCGAGGACCGACCAGTCGAGCCAGTGGAGCTGACCGAAGAATTCCGCCATCGCGGGCGGAACCTAGAGAACCACCCCCGGGAGGTCCAGCGGGGGCTTGCGCGGCCACCGGGGAGGTGGCATGATCGGGGCATGTCGCGCCGGATGGTCGTGCTGAGGACCGATGGAACCCGACTCCGCGGCTACTCCCTCGACTTCGTCCCGGGGAAGCCGGCGTTCCACTTCCAGGAGGTGGACGAGTCGGGTGAGGTGGCCTCCACCCACACTCTACCCGTGGAGGATGTCCACGCCGTCTTCTTCGTGCGCGACTTCGGCTTCGAGCGGGGTCGCCGCTACACCGCCGAGGATGCGCCCCACGACCTGCCCGACCCCCCGACCTCGGGCTCGAAAAAGCTCAAGGTGACGTGTGTCTGGGGAGAGGTGATCGAGGGGCTCACCTACGCATACGAGCCCGACCGGCCGGGCTTCTTCCTTTTCCCGACCGCCCCCGAGGAGCGGGCCTACAACCTCGAGCGGGCCTACTTCACTCCTCACGCCGTCGCCGGCGTGGAGCTCTCGCCGGCCGCCTAGGCCGGATCCACCTCACACTTCGAAGATCCGGCAGGCCGCCAGCCGTGCCGACGCTCCCTACCGGACCCGCAGGCGCTGCCCCACCCGGATGTGGTTCCGGTCGCGGATCCCGTTCAGCGACACGATCTGGGTGATCGTGGTCCCGTGCCGGGACGCGATCGAAGCCAGCGTGTCGCCCCGCTGGACGGTGTGGAAGCCCGCCTCGGCCGTCGACGCCGAGGCCGCGGGCCCGACCGGGCGCGTGCGGGTGCCGGTCCGCGCCTGGGCCGCCGAGGCGAGCTGCATCGGCGCCTCGCGGCCGTAGCCCGGCGGGACGCGCATGCGGAAGCCCGAGGGCACGCTCCGCTCGCCGCGCCAGACGGCGGCGGTCAGCGACGGGTTGAGCTCCCAGACCCGGCTCGGGTCCACGTGGACCGCGGCGGCGATGTCGCGCAGCGGCATCGAGGCCGGGACGACGACCTCGTCGAACTCCAGTCCGCGCATCGCCTGGTGAACGCCGAAGTACCGTTCGGAGTTCTCGGCCACGTGGAGCGCAGCCAGGAACTCGGCGTAGAAGTTCTGCGAGGCGAAGCCGAACGCGGGGCCACGATAGTAGCGGCGGATCGTCATGTAGTCGGTGGTGCCGACCTCGCGCACGGCGCGGCGCATGCCGTAGTAGCCGTGGTTGTAGGCCGTGATCGCCAGCGGCCACGCGCCGAGACCCTGGTAGTTGTGCTTGAGCAGCCGGGCCGCGCCGCGGGCGGCGATGATCGGGTCCAGCCGCTCGTCCACGGTGGCGTCCACCCGCATGTAGAGCTTCCCGGTCCCCGGCATGAACTGCCACACCCCGGCCGCGCCCACCGAGGAGCGGGCCTCGATGTTGAACGTCGACTCCACCATCGGGAGCCACGCCAGCTCGGCCGGCACGCCCTCCTGCTCGAAGATGCGGAGGATGTGGGGACGGTACTGGCCGGCGTGGAGCAGGCCCCGGTGGAACCGCTCCTTGAGCCCCCGCTGCACCCGGATCCGGTCGGCCGCCTGGCGCCAGCGCTCGGGGTTCCCCGCCCGGCCGAAGAGCTCGTAGACGTCCTCGTAGTCGCCGCTGAGCGTGCGCGGATCGGGGTTCCGGGCCGCGAGGTCCAGCAGGATCCGGCGGTAGTTCTGGATGATCGCCTCCTGCGCCGCCTCGTTGGAGGCGAACTGCTCGCGGGTCTCCCACTTCCGCTGATAGATCTTCTCGTAGACGATGCCGAGGTCGTCCCGGTCGTGGAACACGACCTCGTGCTCGCTCAGGTCGGCGTAGACGCGCCGCCAGAACTCGACCGCAGACTCCAGGCCGACGGGCGTCGCGAAGAGGTCGTCGCCCGTCCGGAGGACGGCCGGCTCGGGGATCTCGACGACCACGGGGCGGGAGGTCTCCCCCGGCGGGCCGCCTGCGAGGGTGTGCTCGGTGGTGGTGGAGCCGATGGCCGCGAGGGTCAGAAACGCCACGGGCAGGATGAGCGAACCGGAATATCTCATGTTCATACGCCTGGGCTCGAGTACCGAAGTCCGATCGTGCGAAGGTCGCGGCCTCCGGGGTGAACCGGAGCGGGTATCGTACCCCTCCGGGGCGTCCCCGGTTTCATGCTCGAAGCCGCACCGGCGGCCGTCCGTTCGCCGCCCGCTCGCCCCTGAGGAACGCGAGCGCGGCGCGCTGGCTGGCGGGGTCCTCCCCGTACGCCCAGACGACCCTGGATGGGGTGTCCAACTCATTGATGATACGAGGGTTGGAGAATAACAGCAAGGCGCTCTCGGCGGCCGCGCCGAGGGCCGAGCGGACAACCTCCAGGGCCGCCGGCGAGAGCCCGGCGCGGCCCTTCCACGCGCGCACCGGGTTGAAGACCGCGCAGGCGACGCGGGATTCGTCGCAGCGCTCCTGCACTTCGGCCAGCCGGGCGGTCGCCGCCGCGGGATCCGCCGCGTCGATCACCAGGAGCCGCCCGGCCGCCTCGGGCGAGAGCCCCTCGGCCAGGACGACCTCCCGCGGCTCGATCGCGCCGTCCAGCACCACCACCCACTGCGCCCCGTCCGACCACGCCGGGTCCCCGGGCGGGCTCGCGGGATCGGCGGTCAGGGCCGCCGCCGCGACCGCATCGGCGAGAGCGCGCGCGCCCATTCCGTCCGGCTCGAGGGGGGGACGCGAGAAGGCCCAGCGCTTGAGCTCCAGCACCCGGCCCGCCGCCTCCTCCGCCCGCACCCGGTCGATCCGGCCCTCCACCAGGGCGGCCGCGAGCCCGGCGACGACTCCCGGCGGGTCCGGGGGGTAGAGGAGCCAGTCGACGCCCGCCGAGAGCGCCCGCATCGCGGCCGCCGCGGGTGGCTCCCCGCTCAGGGCGCCCATCATCAGGGCGTCACTCGAGACCACGCCGTCGAACCCCAGATCGCCCCGCAAGATCTCCGTGTCGATGGTGCGCGAGAACGTGGCCGGACGGTCGCGCGCCCCGTCGGGCTCGAGCGCGGGGAACGTGACGTGCGCCGTCATCACGATCCGGGCGCCGGCGGCCAGGCCCGCGCGGAAGGGTACCCAGTCCGCCCGCTCCAGCTCCGCCCGGGTCGCCTCGACCACCGGCAGGACCTCGTGGCTGTCGAGCGTGGTCCGGCCGTGGCCCGGCCAGTGCTTGACGGTGGCCGCGACCCCGGTCTCCTGGAGCCCCTCTACAACCGCCGCCACGACCGCCGCCGCCACCGCGGGGTCGTCCCCCGCCGCCCGGGTCCCCACGATCGGGTTGGCGGGCTCGTCGGCCAGGTCGGCGACGGGCCAGAAGTCGACGTGGAAGCCCCCGGCGCGGAGCTCCCTCCCTACCGCTCGTCCCACCTCCCGCGCCAGCGCCGCCCCGCCCGCGGGGTCGGCCGCCGTCGCGGCCCCGAGCGCCATCAGGGGCGGGAACGAGGTGCCGCGCCCTGGAAACTGCTGGCCAAATCCGCGCTCGAAATCGCCGGTCACGAGGAGCGGCGCCGGCAGGTGCTCGTCCGCCGCGGCGACCAGGTCGGCGACCGCCGCCGGCTCGCCGCCGAACACGATCACGCCGCCCCACCCATGGCGACGGGCCTCCTCCAGGAAGGCACGCCGGCGGTCGGGCTGGCCGGCGTAATCGCGGAGCGCGACGCACACGAGCTGCCCGGCGAGGGCGCCCGACTCCAGGCTCGCCCCCGACGGCAGGCGATCGCCGGAGGAGGTCACTCCGGCGATCGTCCGGCCACCCGTTGCCCCGGGCCCGGGGAGGAGGGGAAAGCCAGCTGGCCGCAGCGGACGGACCGCCGGGCACCCGTGGCCGACGGCAGGTTCACGGCCCGCCCGAGCGCGCTCTCGTACGCCAGGACCGCGAACGCCACGGCCTCCTTGAAATCGCCGTCGAGCCCGCGGTCGTCGACCGGCACCACCGTCCGCGGGGCCAGGCGCCGCCGGAGACCGTCGAGGATCGCGCGGTTCCTGCGCCCCCCGCCCGCCACCAGCACTTCGGCGTCCTCCGGCACGGGCGACGTGGACGCCTGTCCCTCGAGCGCCCGCGCCACACTCTCCACCGTGAGCCCGGCCGCGGTCGCGAAGCGCTCCCGCACGCCGTCCGGCGCGAGGGCCTCCAGGGGCGAGAAGTACCGCTCCACCCAGACGTCGTCGAACCACTCGGGGCCGGTCGATTTGGGAGCCGGCAGGGCGAAGAAGGGATCCGTGAGCGCGGCTTCGAGGCGACCGGAGTCGACCTGGCCGCCGGCGGCCATCTCGCCGTCATGGTCGCACTGGAGGCCCAGGACCCGCCGGGCCAGGCGATCGAGCACCACGTTGCCGGGTCCGGTGTCGAAGGCGATCACCCGGTCGCACTCCACCCCCGGCGGCAGCAACGTCACGTTGCCGATCCCCCCCAGGTTCAGGCACACCCGCCACACATCCGCGGACCGGAAGAGGAGCCAGTCGACCAGAGGCACGAACGGGGCGCCCTCGCCCCCCGCGGCCACGTCGGCCGAGCGGAAGTCGGACCACACGGCCACGCCGGTCCGCTCGGCGATCTCCGCCGCGGATCCGATCTGGAGCGTGACCGGCACGCCGCCGTGGATCCCCCGCGGATCGTGCCAGGCCGTGTGGCCGTGGCTCCCGATCAGGTCCACCTCGTCGAGCGTGATTCCCGCCGCTTCGGCCGCCGCGGCCGCCGCCCCGGCGAACTCCGCCCCCAACCGGCCGTGCAGCGCGGCCAGCTCCGGGGGCCGAAGCCGGGGGGTGCGCAGGATCGTGGCGGCGAGCTCTTCATCGTAGGGTCGGCCCGCCGTTCCCAGGACCTCCCACGCGAGTCCCTCTCCCTCGGGATGGGACAGCCGGCAGCAGGCGGCGTCCACCCCGTCGCCGGAGGTCCCCGACATGAGGCCGATCACGACGGACGGTGGATCGGACGGCAGGAGGGGATGGCGGGGGTCGATCGGCATGGGACCATTCTACCCGGGCCGTCCGCCCCGGGCGACCCGGTCCCCGGAAAGAATTTTCGACCGTGTATCGCGTCTTACAGTCAGGGGCTCCGGAGCCGGATATTCTTCTTTTCGTTGATTCGGCTCGGATCCCTTCCGGGGGTCCCGGGTAGTACGAAAAAAGCGTTACCGCCGTACCAACGAGAAACCGCGGCCCCGCGGTGGTGGCGCTTAGAAAGCCCCCTTCTCAGGAAGGGGGCTTTCGTTTTCTGTCCCTGTAGCAGCGAGGAGGCTCAGATGAGCGTGCACAAGGTGATCGAGATCCTGGCCCAGTCCAGCGAGAGCTGGGAGGAGGCCGCCCGACAGGCCGTGGCCGAAGCGTCGGAAACGGTCCACGACATCAAGTCGATCTACATCAAGGACATGCAGGGCGTGGTCGAAAACGGGAAGATCACCGCGTATCGAGTGAACGCGAAGATCACCTTCGCGGTCAAGGAAACCCGCGCCTGAGCCGGTCAGGGCTCGAGGGCGCGGCGGATGAACCCGCCCGCGTCTTCGAGCCGCCGCTCGGCCTCCTTCCGCTCCACCCCGAGGCGCCCCATGACGAGGGCCGTCTTCACCCGTCCGCCCGCCGCGCCCAGGAGCGTTCCCGCCTCCTCGTAGCCGATCCCCAGGAGATCGCGCAGGATTCGCCGCCCGCGGTCCTCCAGCTTCTCGGACGTCACCCGGAGGTCGACCATCCGGTTGCCGTAGGTCTTGCCCAGTCTCACCATGGATGTGGTCGTGACGGCGTTCAGGATGAGCTTGGTGGCCGTCCCCGCCTTCATGCGGGTGGAGCCCGTGATCGCCTCGGGCCCCGTGCGGGGGGCGATCAGCACGTCCACGTCGAGGGCCGCCGGGACGTCCTCCGACGGCACGCACGTCAGGAACACGGTAGCGGCCCCACGGGCGCGCGCCTCCTCGAGCGCGCCGAGAACGAACGGCGTGGTCGAGCCGGCCGCGATCCCGAACACCACGTCGGCCGGTCCCACGTCCCTCTCCGCCATCTCCCGCGCGCCGGCTCCGGCGTCGTCTTCCGCTCCTTCGACCGCTCGCGTCAGCGCCACCGGGCCGCCGGCGATCGCCGCCTGGACGGTGGAGGGATCGACGCCGAACGTGGGCGGGATCTCGGCCGCGTCCAGCGCGCCCAGGCGGCCGCTCGTCCCCGCCCCCACGTAGATCAGCCGCCCGCCCGCGCCGAGCGCCTCCACGACGCGCTCGGCGGCCTCCGCCACGGCGTCGAGCACCTCGCCCACCGCTTCGAACGCGCGCCGGTCCTCGACGTGGAGGCGCTCCACGATCGCGCGCGCGTCGAGCGCGTCGATGTCGGCGGTGCGGGGGTTGTCCCGCTCGGTGGCGAGCCGCGAGCGGTCCTCGATCACTCGAAGTCGAGGACGTCGATCTCGATGATCCGGCTCTCGGCGTAGCCGGTCCCATCCGACACGGTCACCCGGATGCGGGGATCCATCAGGATCGGCACGCCCATCGCGGCGCGCAGCCCGTCCGGCCCCTGGATCGCCAGCGTCCCGACCTCGAAGAACGGCTCACCGGCGTTCGCCTTCTCGTAGACGACCGTCAGTGGGTAGCGCACGAACCGCGCCGCCGTGATCACGGTCTCGATCTCCACCTCGGCCTTGGTCGGGAGAGTAGCCGGAGCCACCAGGTGGAAGTGGATCTCGGGGGTCGCCTGGAAGCCGGTCGGGTAATCCTCGCCGTTGCAGGCCGCCACCGCCGCGAGCGCCATGCACGTCCACGCCGTCCGCATCATCAGTTCCCTCCGTTCGTGAGGTAATGGAGAACGTCGAACTTGGTCAGGATCCCCACATACTGTCCGCTCCGGCGCACCAGCAGAGCGTGGTCGCCGGAGGTCAGATGGGCGATCACGACCTTCATGCTGACCTCCTCATCGACCACCGGGAACGGATCCTCCAGGTAGTCGGCCAGGGGGCGGTCCAGCGCCTCGGGCTCCTCGAGCACGCGGTTCAGCAGCACGCCTTCCGACAGGGAGCCGCGCTGCTCCTCTCCCTCGATCACCGGCAGCTGACTCACGTTGTACTTCTCCATGAGAGCCAGCGCGTCGCGCACCGAGGCGTCGGAATCGATCAGGATCAGCGGCGGCGAGTCCCTTCTTTCCTTCCGCTCGAGCAGGTAGCGGACCTCGACCTCGCCCTCCTCGAGCATCCGGTTCTCCCGCATCCACTCGTCCGAGTGGAACTTGGAGAGGTAGCGCTCGCCCACGTCGCAGAGCATCGCCACCACGCACGCGTCGGGGTCGTCGGCCTCCCGGGCGATCTCGAGCGCGACGGTCACGATGGTGCCCGAGGAGCCGCCCACGAAGAGCCCCTCCTCGCGCGTGAGACGCCGCGCCATCTGGAACGACTGCCGGTCCGGCACCTGCCGGATCTCGTCCACGTACTCGATGTCGAACGTGCCGGGGATCTTGTCCATCCCGATCCCTTCCACCATGTAGGTCTTCCCCTCGCCGATCTCGCCCGTCTCCTTGTAGTTCAGGAGGATCGAGCCCACCGGGTCGGCCCCCACGATCCGGACGGCCGGATTCTTCTCCTTGAGGAAGCGGCCGACGCCGCTGATCGTGCCTCCCGTGCCCATGCCCGCCACGAAGTGGGTGACGCGGCCCTGCGTCTGCTCCCAGATCTCGGGAGCGGTCCAGGCGTAGTGCGCCTCGGGGTTCGTCCGGTTGTAGAACTGGTTGGCGAAGATCGCGTTGGGGGTGTCGTCCGCGATCCGCTTGGCCGTGTTCAGGTAGTAGTCCGGATGGTCGGGGGGCACGGCGGTGGGGGTGATCACGATGCGGGCGCCGAACGCCTTGAGAAGCCGCTGCTTCTCCTGGCTCATCTTGTCCGGCATCACGAACACGCAGCGGTATCCCCGGATCGCCGCGGCCATGGCCAGGGCCGTGCCGGTATTCCCCGCCGTCGCCTCGACGACGGTCCCACCGGGCTTCAGGAGGCCGGCCTTCTCCGCCGCCTCGATGATGGGCAGCCCGATCCGGTCCTTCACGCTCCCGCCGGCCGAGATGTGCTCCGCCTTCCCGTAGACCGGGGTGCGGATCCCCTTCGTGACCCGGTTCAGCCGGACGAGCGGGGTGTTCCCGAGCGCTTCGAGAACGTTCTCGTAGACGCGGCGCGCCGGGTCGTGGAGGTCGAGCGCCATGGCGTGAGGCAACATAGATTGCGCGGAAACCCCCAGCAAGAAGCGAGATGCCGACCGATCCGGATCCGATCGATTTCGCCGTTCGGTACGCCGCGTTCCGGTTCCTGGAGACGGAGCTGGAGAAGGCGGGCGAGGAGACGCTTCGTTTCGACGTCCTTCGGAAGGGGTTCGATTTCCGGGGATCCCGGGTCCCCCTTCTGGGTCCCCAGGGCATCTTCAAGCCCGCCGTCCTCCCCCATCTGCCCCTGACGATCGCCACCGCTCCTCCCAGGCCCGGGAAGGACGCGCCGTACGACGACATCGTAGGTCCGGACGGACTCCTCGGGTATCGATATCGGGGAACCGATCCGGCCCACCGGGACAACGTCGGTCTGCGTGACGCCATGCAGAGACAGACTCCACTGATCTATCTGAAGGGCATCGTCCCGGGTCGGTATCTGCCGGCTTGGCCGGCCTACGTGGTGGGGGACGACCCGGCTCGCCTCACCTTCAGCGTCGCGATCGACGAAGAGGTGGCCGTGATGCCGGCGGGAGTCCCGGACCGCGTGGCGGAGATCCGTCGGGCCTACGTCACGGTGCAGACGCTGCGGCGGGTCCATCAGCAGAGGTTCCGCGAGCGAGTCCTTCTGGCCTACCGGGAGTGCTGCGCCATCTGTCGCCTTCGCCACCGCGAGTTGCTCGACGCCACGCACATCCTTCCGGATCGGCATCCCGCGGGCGAACCTCGGGTGTCGAACGGCCTCGCCCTCTGCAAGCTCCACCACGCCGCGTTCGACCGGAACATCATCGGGATCCGTCCCGACCTCCGGATCGAGATCCGACTGGATGTTCTGGCCGAGACGGACGGGCCGATGCTCCGCCACGGATTGCAGGGGTTCCAGGGAAGCGTGCTGCTCACGCCGGGCCGGGAAGAGGACCGCCCGGATCCGACCTGTCTGGCCGAGCGGTACGAGGAGTTCCGGAGGGCGGGGTGAGGACCGTTCCAGCCGATCCGGGGGACGTCGATACCCTGCTCCCACTCCTGCGCGAGTTCTACGCCGGCGAGCGGCTGCCGTTCGACGAGACTCGCCTGCGCCGGTCACTCGAGGCCATGTCGGCGGACCCGCGGCACGGCCGCGTCTGGCTGGCCCGCGACGACGGCGAGCCGGCCGGCTACGGCGTGCTGTGCTTCGGCTTCAGTCTGGAGCACGGCGGCGTGGACGCCTTCGTCGACGAGCTCTACGTCCGACCCGAGTGCCGCGGCCGCGGGATCGGCACCGCGCTGCTAGCGGTGATGGAGGCGGCGTGCCGGGAAGCCGGCGTCACGCGGCTCCACCTGGAGGTCGACGACGACAACGAGGCGGGACGACGGCTCTATCTGGGACGCGGCTTCGTCTCCCCGGATCGCCGCCTGATGACGAAGCCACTCGACGAACCGCCGGAGAATCCGACCTAGCGGACGGCTTCCTCGGGGGGGCGCTCGAGACGGTCCCGGTCCCACCCGCCGGCGTCCGCCGCGGCCGCGTAGGTGGTCCGCAGGAATGCGAGGAGATGGGCGTCGGGATCCGCCGCCGACCGTACCGCCTCGTAGGGCAGCACGAACTCGCCGAGAGTCTCGTTCCAGCCGGCCTCGGCGGGCTCCACCGGCCGGTCCCGGAGCCCCTCCGGAGTCGGGTAGGCGTAGGCGTAGAAGGCCGGCTCGCCGAGCCCGGCCCCCGGCCACCAGCCCGCGCTCCAGCACTCGTGCGAGTACCCCTCTCTCGTGATGGAGTCGGCGATCCCCGGCACACCGGGGTGGGGCGGCGCCTCTCGCCCGGAGAAACGGGTCGAGGCCAGATCGAAGCCTCCCCAGAAGAAATGGACGGGGCTCGCCTTGCCGAGGAAGTCGTTCCGGAACGCCTTGGTCACCCGGTCGGCCTGGGCGAGCGCCCGCCACAACCGGGTCGCCCACTCCGCGTCGTAGGCCCCGTGGACGGTGTCCTCCTCGAACGGGATCGGATCCGGCACCTCCACCGGGAACGGCCAGATCCGGACATCGATCTCGAGGTCCCGCAACCCGGCCAGAACGTCCCGGTGGAAATCGGCCACCGTCATCGGCCGGAGCGGGATCGACCGTACGTCGCCGTCGCTGGTCGTCAGGTCCAGCGAGTGATCCAGGAAGTCGAAGTCGAGCTGGAACGTGCGCGGCCCGTCGGGGATCGGGCTCGTGGTGAGCCCCCGGCTGGTCAGGTACAGCGGCACGTGCCACCAGTGGTTCTCCGGCGGCGTCTTCGCCATCCGCACCTTCCCCACCACCTGGCTCCACATGTGGATCGTCGCGTACGTGTCCTGCCAGGCCTCCAGCCGCAGGTCGGGCCAGGCGCTCACGGCCGGCCGGACCGATGGAGCCGCACCCAGCCGGCGAACGCCTCCAAAAACTTCCGCAGATGGTTCCGCGTGGGCTCGTCGGTCAGGCGACCCTCTTCGTCGAACTTCTCGTGCGCCGCGGCCACCAGCACCTCGGGCTGCGGCAGGCAGAAGGAGTTGGTGAAGACGAACGCCTGACGCAGCTGGCTCTGGCCGCGGGCCGTACCGGTGCGCCCCGGCGAGGCGCCCATCACGCCCACCGGCAGGCGGTCGAGCACCGACGCGCGCGGGGGCCGGCTGAGCCAGTCGACGACGTTCTTGGTGACACCCGCCACCCCGTGGTTGTATTCGGGAGCGGCGATCAGGAGCCCATCGGCGGCCGCGATTCTCCGCTTGAGCTCGGCCACGGCCGGCGGGTCGCCCCCGGCCTCGAGGTCGGCGTCGAAGAGCGGGACCCCGGCGATCTCGAGCACGTCGATCTCCATCTCCGGCGGCGCCAGCTCCGCCGCCGCCCGAAGCAGAGCCCGGTTGTAGGACCCTCCGCGGAGGCTGCCGGCGATTCCCGCCACGCGCAGCGCGCCGGAGCCCGCGTTCGTCACGCCGGCACCTCGACGAACGCCTCGTCCACGTAGCACCACGCCCAGTCCTCGCCGGGCTCGAACGAGCGCACGATGGAATGGCCCTCGGTGCGGAAATGCCGGGTGGCGTGGCGGTGGGGGGAGGAGTCGCAGCATCCGGCGTGTCCGCACGTGAGGCAGAGCCGGAGATGGACCCATCCGCTTCCGATGGCCAGGCACTCCTCGCATCCCGCGGTCCGGGGCTTCACGGGACGGACGGCGGCCACGTGCGGACATACGGGGGGCGCGGCCATGACCCCCATCGTATCCTCTCCGCGGGACTTTGGCGAACGGCCTTCGACGTCGGACAGCCGGGTCGCGGCACCCGCCGAGATTCGGCGCGGATCGTCACGGATGCCTTCTAGGTGGAGCCCGCCTGAGGAGTCGGCGGCTGGCGCATGAGCCGCGCCAGGTAGCCGCCCCGCTCCTCGTGCACGATCGAGCACCGCCACCCCGCCCGGCGGGCCCGCCGGGCCAGGGTGCCGGCATCCGCGTAGAGCTCGCGGAAAGGGGCGCCCTCCAGCTCCCCGTAGGCGAGACGGATCCAGGCCTCGCCCGGGTAGCGGTCGGCGGTCGGCGGGGGCCAGGAGCCAGTATCCGCGTCGGCCGCGGGGTGCGCCTCGCCCGAGTCGACCAGAAGCTGACCGCCCGGCTCGAGCAGCCGACCCGCCTCGCCCAGGAACCGGTCGAGCCCCGCCAGGGTCCCCACCGGTCCGATCCCGTTCATCAGCATGATCACGGTGTCGAACGTGCCGAGACCCGGCTCGAACATGTCGCCGTGGACGATCCGCCGGACGCCTCGCTCCCGCATGATGCGGACCCCCTCGTCCAGCCGCTCCACCGCCGTCACGTCGACCCCGCGGTCCTGGAGCACCAGCGCGTGGACTCCGGTTCCGGCCCCCAGGTCGGCCACGCGGCCGCGGCAGAGCTCGATCGCGTAGGTCTCGAACGGGAAGAACTCCTCGGGCGGGCGGAAGAAGATCCCCGCCGGGATCTCGTCGTCCTCCCCGAGGCTCGACCGGAGGCGGATCTGCGCATCGCGCTCGCCAGCGTGGAAGTCGGCGAGCGCGCGGGCGTGGGGGACGTGCGGCTCGACCTCCGTCACTCCACGATCTCGATGTCCCAGGCGTAGTCGGAATGAGTGTAGAAGAGGCACGGCTCCTCGGACACGCAGGCGGTCACGTGCTCCATCCCGCCCGGTACGTAGAAGTAGTCGCCCACCTCCATGCGCGGCGGGTCCGCCTCGTCGCGATACGGGTTCATAACCGTGCCCTGGAGCACCATCCCGTGGTAGGGCTGCGAATGGGTATGGGGGGGCGACTCGAGGCCCGGCTCGAACCGCACCAGCTTGCCGTGGGCCCCCTCGGTGAACACGCCGTAGACGTCGCCGAAATCCACGCCGGGGACGATCTCCACCCACTCCACCTGGTCCATGTCGAGCATGACCGGGTCTGCCGACTGGGCCGACAGGCCCGCCGGGGAAAAGACCGTTACGAGCGCGAGCATCGGGACACGCAGCGGGAATCGCATCATTTCTCCTCCTGGGAAGGGAAGGTCGAAGATTCCGCTACTCGAAGCCGAACTCCGGGCGGGTCCAGAGTTCGGGCAGGCCATCGGGTGTCAGATTCACTCCGGCCCACTTCCCGGCCGTGAATCCGTCGCCCTCCGTGGACACCGCCAGAACACCGGTGTGGGTGAAAGGCTCGGGGCTGAACTGGTAGGTGACGGGATTCGCCACTCCGATGTTGTCCACCGCGCCGAAGGTGGCGCTCCCCGTCTCGTTCCCGTTGGCGTCCGTCCCCACCAGCGTCACCCTTTGGCTCGAGTTGAGCGGCGTGAAGTAGGCCTGGATCGGAAGCATCAGCCGGCCGCCGAGCGTGAGGTCGTCGAAGAAGTACCGGACCGTTCCATCGAACGTTCCGATGTGGGGCTCGGGCTGGGTGCTCATGAACCATTCGCCGATCAGCTGGCCGGCCAGCATCGTCACCGGGTCCCAGGTGAGCGGGTCGTTCGCGTTGTACTGGTAGGTCGCCTCCGGCAATGGGCCGTTCCCGGTGGCGATGTCGCCCAGCGCGACCGTCAGCTTGGTCACGTCGATGAGGTTTTCACTCCACAAAATAGCGGCGTCGTACTTGAAGCGGAGCTCGCCGCCGGTGTTTCGGGTCGCGCGCAGCTCCCCGTCGAGGACGATCGCCCGGCCCTCGTCGTCGTGTCCCAGGGTGCCGGTGAAGAAGTAGTTCTTGTCCTGCGTGATCGGGCCGCCCAGCTCGAATCCCCCGGTCGATCCCTCGAAGGTGCCGGTCACGGGGAAGAACCCGTTCAGCTTCCCCTCGAGCGTGCCGGTGCCCGTCGCGGGATCGAACGTCTGCTCGTCGAGCCAGAAGTCGTAATTCATCCGGAGCCCGACGGACAGGCCGTTCAGCGTGTTGAAGTCGATCGAGCCGAACGCGGCGAAGCTGCCGCGGATGGTCGGGACGTGGAAGGCGACGTCCTCCCGCCGGGCGGTCTGGCTCCCCACTTCGACCACGACGTCGTGATTCCCGGGGGTGATGTGGGCGGGGACCAGGGCCACGATCTTGCTCCAGTCGCGGGCCTGGATCGGGAGCTGCTCGAGGGCCCCATTGTCGAGCTGGACGTAGGCCACGTCGGCGGGGACCAGCGCCGCGGTCACCGGCTCCAGAAACCCCTCGCCGCGGATCGTGATCTCCCCACCGGCGCGGATCGCCGCCGGCTCGATCGAGGTGATGACGGGCGGCGTCTGCTCGACCGTGAAGGCGACCTGGCCGGCCGCGGAGCCGCCGACCGACACCGCCACCGTGGCGGGACCGGGCGCGATCACGGGAATGGTGGCCGTGATCGCGGTGGCCGTGACCGAGCCGATCGGGGCGGCGGTGCCGCGGATGGTCACCGTGACCGCCGACGCGCTCGTGCCGAAGCCCGAGCCCGAGATCGTGACCGTCTCCCCGACCCGCGCCTGGGCGGGGGCGATGCCGGACACCACCGGGGGGTCGGGCGTCATCGGTCCGCCGTTGCCGCCGCCTCCTCCCGAGCAGGCCGTCAGGACCGAGGCAGCGAGGACGGTGAGCGGCGAAACGCGTGTCGGGAACATCGGCTCTCCGGGGGGTAGGGGAGGAATGCAGCGCAATCTTCGAGGACGAACAAGGGTTATATCATCGAAACCGGTCGCGGTCCAGCCTTAACGCCGCGAGGCCGCCGGACGTCCACGGCGTGGAGGTGCCCCGAATGCGAATGCTCTCGATGCTCGCGCTCGTGCTGGCGGCCCTGGTGTTGGCCACACTCTCGCTCACCGGCCGGGCGCTCGGACAGCACACGCACCCGCACGCCCACGAATCCACATCCGCCGCCGCTCCATCGGAGGCGGAGGTCCAGCTGGCCGCCCTCCGGGCCGCGGTCGCGCGCTACGGCGACCGCTCGGCGGCCGAGCGGGACGGCTTCCGCCGCTTCGAGCGGGGCGGCGGCGATCCGCTCATGGGCCAGCACTGGTTCCGGAAGGATCGGGTCGACGAGCCCTTCGATCCGGCCCGCCCCTCCACTCTGATCTATGCCGAGCTCGGCGGCGAGCATCGCCTGGTGGGGGTGGCCTACACCGTCTACCAGCGACCCGGCGAGCCCGTGCCCGAGGGGTTCGCGGGCGACGCCGACCGTTGGCACGTCCACGATGTCGCCGATCTGGGCCGGATCCTGCTGGCGGATCGCCCCGTCGTTCGATGGCTGTTCGAGCGCCGCGTCGCGCGCGGGCGGATCGGGGCCGGCGACGGTCGCACCGCGCTCGCCATGGTCCACGTGTGGCTGATCGACAACCCGGACGGACCGTTCGCGAACCGGAACCCGGCCCTCCCGTATCTCCGCTTCGGCCTGCCCGCGGAGTGGGCGGACGGAGAGCCGGCCGCCCGAGGGGTGGCCCTGTTGAGGCCGGGCGCCTGCGCGGCGCACGTCGATCGGATCGAGCAGCTGGCCCGGCTGGAGCGCCGCCAGGTGAAGTCGCTCGGACGGGCCTGCGACCAGGCGGCGGCCGCCGTGGTCGAAGCCCGCGTCAGCGGCCTCCCCGGCCCGGCTCTCAACGCCGTGGCCGCCGACGCCTGGCTCGGCTACGCCCGGGGGCTGGAGGATGCCCTTTCGCCCGAGCAGTCCCGCCGGCTCGCCGCCGTCCGCGCCGCCACGACCCACCACTGAGGGGACTGGACCCGGTCCCGCGCCCCGACCATATTGGCGGTCGTCGAGCCACTATCCACCGCCAGCCCTCGAGGCCGAACCGTGAAGAGCCGCACGCGCATCTCGACCATCGATCCGATCGCCGACCCGGTGGGTCGGCTCCGGATCCGGTAGCGCGCGGCGCGTTCACGGTCGGCTCCCCGACCTCCCAGCTCCGCCCGGTCCCCTAGCGGGATCCTCCATCGTGAACGCGCCGGCGATTCGTCGCCCGGCACTTCCACGTTCACGAGGACGTCATGACGCAGTATCCCGAAGAGCTCGCCCCCGTCGACCGGCCGCTCCAGAGCCGCGGCTGGGGGCTCGTGAAGGACGCCGTTCGCGGCACGGCCGAGGACTACACCGAGGGCACGATCGGCCGCGCGCTGGTCCTGCTCGCGGTTCCGATGGTGCTCGAGACCGTGATGGAGTCGGTGTTCGCGCTGGCCGACGTGTTCTGGGTTTCGCGTCTCGGCGCGGCCGCCGTCACGACGATCGGGCTCACCGAGACCCTGCTCACGCTCCTCTACACGATCGCCATGGGCCTCTCGATCGGCGTCACCGCCACGGTGGCCCGCCGGATGGGAGAGAAGGACCCCGATGGGGCGTCCCGCGCCACGGTGCAGGCGATCGCCCTGGGCGCCGGCCTCTCGGCGGTGATCGGGGTCCTCGGCACGGTCTACGCGGCGGAGCTGCTCGCGCTCCTGGGCGCCGCCCCCGACGTGATCGAGTCCGGCAGCGGCTACACCCGGATCATGTTCGCCGGCAACGCCACGATCCTGCTCCTGTTCCTGCTGAACGCGGCCTTCCGCGGAGTGGGGGACGCGGTGATCGCGATGCGGGTCCTGTGGATCGCCAACGGGCTCAACATGGTCCTGGACCCGATCCTGATCTTCGGCTGGGGGCCGTTCCCGGAGCTCGGAATCGAGGGCGCCGCGGTGGCCACCAACCTCGGGCGCGGCACCGCGGTGGCGATCCAGCTCGTGACGCTCGCCCGCTCCACCGGGCGACTGCGCGTCCGGCGGCGGCACCTGCGGGTCGATCTGCCGGCCACGTGGCGGCTGATCCGGCTGTCCGGCACCGGGACCTTTCAGATGTTCGTCTCCACCGCGTCGTGGATCGTCCTGGTGCGGATCCTGTCCGACTACGGCACCGGCGTGATCGCCGGCTACACGATCGCCATCCGGCTGGTGGTATTCGCGCTGCTGCCGTCGTGGGGGCTCTCCAACGCCGCCGCCACCATGGTGGGCCAGGCGCTGGGCGCGGGGAAGCCCGACCGCGCGGCGCGCGCCGCCCGGCTGGCGGGTTTCTACAACATGGCGTTCCTCGGGGCGACCGGGATCGTCTTCATCGCGTTCGCCCCGACCATCGTGTCGTGGTTCACGACCGAGCCCGAGCCGCTGGAGTGGGGCGCGCGGGGGCTCCGCATCGTCGCCTTCGGATTCCCGTTCTACGCCTGGGGGATGGTCCTCACGCAGTCGTTCAACGGGGCCGGCGACACGTGGACGCCGACCTGGATCGCGCTGGCGTGCTTCTGGGGGATCGAGCAGCCGGCCGCCTGGATCCTCTCGCGCGGGCTCGACCTCGGTCCGACCGGGGTCTTCCTCGCGATCACCGTGGCGTACTCGGCCGTCGCGGTCGTGTCGGGCGTGTTGTTCCGTCGGGGCGGGTGGAAGAGCGCCGTGGCCTGAGGGCGTCGCCGCGCCGGCGGCCGCGTGGGAGGCGCCCTACCTGACCCGCAGGTCGCCCTCGAGCAGCGTCATGGGACCGAACCGCGGCCGCCCGTACGCGCCGGCGTCGACGCCGAACGTGCCGTCCAGCCGGTAGTCCAGCCGCTCACCGAAGATCGCGGCGCGCGCGATCTGCCCGAGGCGCGGCAGGTCGTCGAACCCGATCGAGACGTCCAGCGGGACCACGGTGTCCTGGAGCGCGGTAAGCGGAAGACC
>DATLFF010000398.1:0-2501 GCA_035524915.1 Gemmatimonadota bacterium
CGAGCCCGACCACGTACAGATCGAAGTTCCGGCCGCTGGGGTCGTGCAGGTTGCTCGAGAAGACGATTCGATCTCCATCCGGGAAGAAGTACGGCGCGAAGTTGGCCGCGCCGTTGTCGGTGACCTGGCGCTTGCCGGTCCCGTCGGCGTCCATTACCCAGATCTCCATCCGGCTGGGGCGGACGAGGCCGGCCGCGAGGAGCCCGCGGTAGTCGTCCAGCGGCTCCCCTTCCTCGGGGTGGTGAGCCCGGTATACGATCTTCGACCCGTCGTACGAGAAGAAGGCACCGCCGTCGTAGCCCTCCTCGTGGGTCAGCCGCCGGACATCCGAGCCGTCGGCGTCCATTGAATAGATCTCGAGATCTCCGTCCCGCACCGACGTGAACACGATCCGCGAGCCGTCGCGGCTGAATGTCGCCTCCGCGTCGTAGCCGGGCGAGTCGGTCAGCCGGCGCAGGTCGCCTCCGTCGGGCCGCGCGGTCCAGATGTCGTACTCAGCATGGATCGGCCACACGTATCCCCGGCTGTAGTCGGGCCGCGGGGGACATCCCTCCATCTCCGCGTGGGTGGAGGCGTAGAGGATCCGGTCGCCGCCGGGGTAATGGAAGAAGCCGCAGGTCGTCACGCCGCGACCCGTGGAGACCCTCCGCTTCTCGCTCCCGTC
The DNA here is from genome assembly GCA_035524915.1 of Gemmatimonadota bacterium. GTDB lineage: Bacteria > Gemmatimonadota > Gemmatimonadetes > JACCXV01 > JAHWKZ01 > DATLFF01. Next base: position 665 of record DATLFF010000398.1, read on the forward strand.
GGCCCGCATGGTGAAGATCTGATCGCACGCGAGCGAGTCCGGAGTGGCCTGGAAGACGAGCCGGTCGTCCCCCGGTCCCCAGTACGCCTCGGCGTTCTGGCCCTCGAACGTGAGCTGGCGGATCCCGCGCAGGAACGGCTCTTCCCCCGGCTCCGGAGCCGGAACGGCGGTCTCCCGAGCCGGAAACGCGCCGTCGCCGGCGCGACCGGCGCAGCCCGGCAGGAAGGGGAGGACGAGCGCGCCCGCGACGATCATATTCGACGTGATCGAACCCATTCGTCCTCCCGGGAGGAGAATCCGCATGCGATGTCTCGCGACGATCCCTGTGGCACTCGCCCTGCTGGCGGGGACCGCCGCCGCCCAGACGGCATCCGGTGCGCGATGCGGCGACAATCTAGGCGCCGGCACCCCGGGGCCGGCAATCACGGCGGCCGAGATCTGCGCCACGATCGCCGTGCTGGCCCACGATTCCCTGGCCGGGCGGGCGGCCGGCACGCCCGAGGGCGCGGCGGCGGCGGAGTGGATCGCCGACCGGTTCGCCGAGCTGGGGCTCCTGGCGCCCGAGGGGGGACACCTCCAGAGCTTCGCGTTTCCACGACGGCTCGCGCGCGACCCCCACGCCGAGGTCGCTGCGCGCGCGGCCGGGTCCGAAGAGGCGTCCGACGCCGAGACCGCCGTCACCGCAAACGTGGTGGGGATCGTCCGGGGGTTCGACCCCGCGCTCTCCGGCCAGGCCGTCGTGATCGGCGCCCACTACGACCACCTGGGCCGGGCCGGGGAGCCCGGGGAGCGGGTCGCGGGGAGCCTCGATCCGGGCTCGGACGCGGTCCACAACGGCGCCGACGACAACGCCTCGGGGGTGGCCGGCCTGCTCGAGCTGGCCGGGCGGTTCGCCGCCGATCCGCCCGGACGCACGGTCGTCTTCCTCGCTTTCGGCGCCGAGGAGCCGGGGATCCTCGGCTCCCGCCACTGGGTGAGGAACCCTCTCTGGCCGCTGGATCGGACGGTCGCCATGGTGAACCTCGACATGATCGGGCGGATGCGGGAGCGGCTGACCGTGTACGGGACCGGCACGTCGGAGATCTGGCCGGCGCTCCTCGACTCGCTCGAGGCCGCCGGCGCACCGCCGATCCAGCGCGTGCCCGACGGGATCGGCCCCAGCGACCACGCCGCCTTCTATCCCGAGGGCGTCCCGGTGATCGCGCTGTTCACCGGCACGCACGAGGACTACCACCGGCCCACCGACGACGTGGAGCTCGTCCACGCCGACGGCGCGGCGCGGGTGGTGGAGTTCGCGGCGGCGCTGGTGGAGGCGATCGCCGACGGCCGCGAGGTCCCGTGGACCGAGGCCCCGCGGAGCGAGCGGCGGGCGATGGCCTTCAGCGTGGGGCTCGGCGTCGTGCCCGACTACGGCTTCGCCGGCACGGGCCTGGCCGTCGCCTCGGTCCGGGGCGGGGGCCCGGCGCACGCGGCCGGCCTGGCCGCCGGCGACGTCATCGTCCGCCTCGCCGGCCGCGAGGTCGCCGACGTCTACGCCTACACCGAGATCCTGGCCGGCCTGGAGGCGGGCGAAGCGGTGGAGGTGACGTACGCGCGGGGAGGCGCCGAGCAGACCGCGACCGTGACGCCGGAAGCGCGCTGACCGAGGGAGCTGCGTAGCGAGGCGCCGGGCCGCGGTTTCGATTCACCACCCGCCCCCCGACCTGCCGGGACCGACCTACGACCGGCGCAGCCGGATCGCCCCGTTCACCGTCTCCAGCCGCAGCCCTCCTCCACCCGAGCCGATCGTCCCCTCGATCCGCCGGGGACCCCACCGCCGCTCGGACCGGATCGCCAG
>DATLFF010000399.1:0-2495 GCA_035524915.1 Gemmatimonadota bacterium
TCACGAACCGGGAGGAGCTCCGCCGGCGGGCCGAGGCGGAGATCGCGGACGGGGCGCGGAGCCTCGTCGTGGCGCTCGACGGGCTGAGTCACATCGACACGTCGGGTCTCGCGATGCTCGTCCACCTGGCGTTCCGCTGCGGCGAGGCCGGTGGCCATCTCGCCGTGGCGGGCCTGCGCGAGGACTTCGGCGAGATCCGCCAGCACCTCCACCTCGACGAGGCCCTCCTCTTCTCCGAGAACGTGGAGGACGCGGTCGCCGTCGTCTCGCGGTGACCCCGCGACTCTCCCAGCACTTTCTGCACGACCGCGGGGTGGCGGCCCGGATCGCGGACTCGGTCGGCGCGCCGCCGGGGGCGCGGGTCGTCGAGATCGGACCCGGAAGGGGCGCGCTGACCGAGCCCCTGCTCGCGCGCGGCTACCGCGTGCTCGCGATCGAGCTCGACCCCGACCTCGCCGCGGGCCTGCGGCGGCGGTGGCCGGAAGGGAGCCCGCTGACGGTCGTCGTGGGCGACGCGCTCGAGGTGCCGCTCCCGGCGGGCGGCCTCCCCGATCCCGCCTGGGGCGTCGGCAACCTTCCGTACGCGGTCACGTCGCCGCTGCTGTTTCGGATCCTGGAGCAGGTCGATGTCGCCGCCGTCCGTGACATGGTGTTCATGATCCAGCGCGAGGTCGCCGAGCGGCTGGCCGCCGATCCCGGGACGAAGGCCTACGGGGCGCTGACGGTCGGCGTCCGGCTCCTGGCCGACGTCGAGATCCTCTTCGACGTGGGATCGGGCGCCTTCCAGCCTCCGCCCGCGGTGGTGTCGACGGTCGTCCGCCTGACCCCGCACGACCGGTTCGGCCTGAGTGCGGGACGGCGGGAGCGGGTGCGGTCCCTCGTCCGCGACCTGTTCACCCAGCGCCGGAAGCAGATCCAGAAATCGCTACGCACGCTCGACCAGTGGGGGCTGGACCCCGCGGGAGTCGAGGAGGTGGCGCTCCGGACGGGTCTCGACCTCTCCCGGAGGCCGGAGACCTTGACCCCGGAGGAGTTTCTGGCCCTCGAGGCGGAGCTGGTCTTTTCCACACCCGAGGGTGTCGCCGGGGCCGAAGGGGCTCCGCGGGACCCGCGATCCAATGCCGGGAGAATGTGACGGATATGCGCCATGATTTAAGGTGCGGTCTAAAGTAACAAAAGCCAAGCTATGATAGACCAACGCGTTGCACGGGTTCATCGCTTGTAAGATGTGTGACGAGGGCTCGACGCGTTCCAGGGTGGCCCCATTTTCTCCGGATCGCAGCGATCTCGCCGCGGATCGACGGGGCATTGTGGACAGATGTGGAAAACTCTTGCCTCAGGGTGCTTGGATTATGCCCTCCTCGGCGGCTCTCGCGGCCGCGCGACCGGCGTCGACGTCGACGCGGGTCAACACGATGAATCCCACCACGAAGAACGCGAGGACGGACAGCACCCCCCCGCGAACCGAGCCGACCAGAGCCACCGTCGAAGCGAATACGAACGGACCGAGCGCCCCGCCGAATTTGTCGAGGACTCCCCAGAATCCGAAGAACTCGCCGGTCCGGTGCCGCGGGATGAGGCTGGTGAAGAGCGACCGACTCAAGGCCTGCGTTCCCCCCTGGACCGTCGATACCACCACCGCCAGGAGAAAGAACTCGGCGGAAGAATCCAGAAAGAAGGCGTAGATCGTCGCCGCGATGTAGACGACCAGGCCGATCTGGATCGACCGCTTGGGACCGATGCGTCCCGCGAGGGCGCCGAACAGAAACGCGAACGGGATCCCCACGACCTGAGCGACGAGGATCGAGAGGGCGATCGCGCTCACCGGGATGTCGAGCTCCCCGGCATAGAGTGCGGCCATCTTGATGATCGTGCCGATCCCGTCGTTGTAGATCACGAACGCGAGCAGCATCAGAAACGCCTGGCGGTAGGAGCGCAGGTCCCGGAGCGTCTCGGCGAGCCGGACGAAGGCGACCCGAACCGGGTGCTGCCCCGGCCGCTCGTCCGGCTCGATTCGACGCGGTGGCTCGGGCACCCGGAGGAAGAGAGGAATGGAAAACACCACCCACCACACGGCGACCGAGAGGAAGGCGAGCCGGTGGGGGAGAGTCGCGGCGCTCGGCGAGAGGTCCTCGCCGGAAGGAAGGCCGAACGACCCCGGTGATGCGATCCAGGCCAGCTGCAGGGCGAGCAGCATCGCGCTCCCGAGGTATCCGACAGCGTAGCCGGCCGTAGAAACGCGGTCGACCTCCTCCGGCCGGGCGACGTGGCCCAGCAAAGCGTCGTAGAAGACGAAGGCACCCTGAGCGCCGATGTTCGCGGCGCCGAAGATCAACGCCGCCGTCAGCCAGTCCCCACGCTGGACGAAGAACAAGCAAGCCGTGGCGACCGCCCCGATCGCGAGAAAGACCCCCAGCATCCGCTTCCGGATCCCGGCGAAATCCGCCAGCGCCCCGAGCAGCGGCGCGGCAATGGCGATGAGCACTAGAGCTCCC
>DATLFF010000400.1:0-3430 GCA_035524915.1 Gemmatimonadota bacterium
CCCGCTCGGCGTGCTCGCGGGCCTCCTCGGGGCGCCCTCGCCGGAGCGCCCACTGGGCCTCCAGGGCCAGCAGGAAGAAGGCTCCCTGACCGGTCAGGTCCCCCTTCCGCTCCTCGAGAACGAAGCGCAGCTGCTCCAGCCGCTCGGGCAGGAGATCGAAGCGGCCCAGGGTCATCAGGGACCAGATCTCCAGGCGCAGCGCGGTCAGCTGCTGGACGGGGTGGACTTCCGAGCCGACCGCCGGATCGGACCGGGAGTCCCCGTCGATCCCCACCGCCGACGCGTACAGCCGGCGGGCCAGCTCGAGCGCGCCCTCGAAATCCCCGCGCAACCAGGCGATGCCGGAGAGATGCTGGCTCGCGTCCTCCCAGCGCCGGCGGTCCCCGACCCGCTCGGACGCGGCGCGGACCTTCTCGAGCCGGGTCGTGGCGCGATCCCATCGACCCACGCCGATCTCGTAGATGCCGCGCGCGAGCGACACCCACGCGTCCGTGGCCGGGTCGGCGGCCTCGCGGGCCGTCTCCAGCGCCAGCCGGCCGTAGAGGTCGGCGGCCCGGCGGATCGGGACGAATCCGGCGATCGCCCCGGCGCTGGCGTAGCTCCGCGCCAGGGGCGGCGACGCCCCGACGGTCTCGGCCAGGTTGAGTGCCTGGACGGCCCCCAGAAGCGTCGCCAGCCGCCGGCCACCCACGTAGTGGGTTTCGACGAGCGCTTCGAGCGCCGCGATCAGCGGCTGCACTTCGTCGACCCTCTCCGCCCGGCGGCCCACGAAGTAGCCGGGGCGGAGGCGATGAAGGGCCTGGATCCCGACCTGGACGAGCAGCCGGAGGGCGCCGCCCACCGGGCCCGCCGGGACCCTCTGGCCAAACCGCGCCAGTCCGGCTTCGAGGTGCGGCTCGGCCTCCCCGTACTTCGAGAGAGTCACGTAGGCGCGCCCCAGCCGAAGCCGCCAACTCGCGTCCCGGTCCGGCGTCGACTCCCCCGCCGCCGAGAGCTCGAGCGCCTCGGTCCACAGCCGCACCGCCTCGCGGTTGGCGTGCTCGCGGGCGGCCCGCTCGGCCGCCCCGGCCAGGTGCACGCTCGCCCGGCCCGACTCCCCGGCGTGCCGCCAGTGATGCCCCAGGAGCGCGTCCTCCGGGGACGCGGCCGCCGCGTCCGATCGTTCGAGCCGCTCGGCGATCCGCCGGTGGAGGACGCGCCGCTGCTCGAACAGCATCGAGTCGTAGGCCACCTCGCGCACGATCGCGGGGGCGAACGCATAGCGCGAAACCGATTCGCGGGACTCGACGCGGATGAGGTTCGCCGACTCCAGCGAGGCCAGGATCCCCTCCATCACCCCCTCCGGCGGCGACTCCGGATGCACCGCGGCCACGGTCGGCAGATCGAACCGCCGCCCGATCGCGCTCGCCACGCGCAGGACCAGCTGCTCCGCCTGGGTCAGACCGTCGAGCCGGCGGAGGATCATCCCGCGCACCGTATCCGGCGTCTCCGCCTCGCGGAGCGCCGCTTCGAGGTGGTCCCACTGCACGCTCGACGGCAGGTCCACGAGCGTTTCGTCGAGATCCGCGAGCGCGCCGCTGTCGCGGAGCGCGAACGCCAACTCGGCGGCAAAGAAGGGATGGCCGCCGGAGCGCTCGTGGACGACCTCGACCACGGGGTCCGGGACCGCCGCCAGCCGGAGCCGCTCGGCGATCAGCTGCCGGACCTCCTCGCGCGTCAGGCTGGCGAGCGCGACGGAACGCCACCGCGGGAGCTCGCTCAGCCGGGCCCGCTCCTCGGGCGGCGCCGACACCGGCGTGGAGGTCAGGACCAGCAGGATCGACGGCACCTGGCGCGCCACCTGGAGGATGAGCGCCCACGACGCGGAGTCGGCCCACTGGAGGTCCTCCAGCACCACGAGGACGGGGCGGTCGGCGCTGAACCGCCGGAAGAGCTCGGTGGCGGTCCGCCGGATGTTCTCGGCCCGAACCTCGCCGCGGACGCTCGCGGTCACCTCCGTGTCGGGCAGCCCCACCGGCGCGATCGCGCCGAGGAGCGGGGCCATCTCGAGACTCGGCGACTCGGGACCGAGGAGCTCGCGCACCGCGCCCGAGGCGTCCCCGTCCGGCGAGTCCACCGCCAGCATCGCGCTCACCACGGGCCGCCAGGGCCCGTAGGGCGAGTCCCGCTCGATCTCGCTCCCCGCGCCCACCAGGCAGGTCACGCCCTCCGCCCGCGCCAGGTCGAGCAGCCGCTCCACCAGGGTGGACTTGCCGATCCCCTCCTCGCCCAGGACCTCGATGACGTCGCCGACCCCATCCTCGAGCAGGCGTCCGAGCGACCGGGCGAGCGCGGCGTGCTCCCGCTCCCGGCCGATCCGGGAGCCGCCCGGGCGGCGGGCCACCGTGTCCCCGGCCGTCGCGCGCCGCGGCGCGAACACGGCGACCGGGGCCGCCTCGCCCTTCACCTGCACCGGCGGAAGGCGGTCGAACCGGAGCGCCGGACCGGCCGCCCGCGCGCTCGCCTCGTCGCAGAAGAGGCTCCCGCGGGCGCTCTGCATGAGCCGGGCGGCCCGGTGCATCACGGGACCCAGCACGGTGTAGTCCCGCCGCCGGTCGCCGCCGTGGACGCCGCAGAACGCGACCCCCGTGGCGACCCCGGCCGACGCCGCCATCCCGAGTCCGTCGAGCGCCGCCCGGAGCTCGATCGCCGCGTGGACGCATCGCGCGGGGTCGTCCGGGTGGGCCAGCGGCGGCAGGCCGAACGCGCCGATCAGCGTGATCCCCTTGTCGTCCGCCAGGAGGTGCTGGAGCGCTCCCTCGTACCGCCCGAGGACGCGCTGGGCGGCGCCGACCGAGCGATGCAACCGCTGGACCTCCCCCGGCTCCTCGATCCGCGAGCCCGCCAGGTCCACGAACATCACCGTGACCGGCCGGAACTCCCCGATCCAGCGCTCCTGCCCGGCCGCGTGGCGGTCGCGCACGATTCGCGGAACGTAGGGCTCGAGGCGCGCCGACGGCGGGACGGAAGCGGAGTCGATCCGGCGCGGGGACTCCGTCGAGGGGTCGACCGACTCGATCCGGACCGAGCCGTCCGCTCGCGGCGTCCCCGCGCACGCGTCCTCGAGGAGCGCCCACGCGTCGGGGGAAGCCACCACGTCTCCCTCGCCGGCCCACCGGTCGGCCTCGGCCGCCTGGAGGATCGGATCGCCGGCCGCCAGGAAGTGCCAGCGGCCGCCGACCCCGCCGAGCTCCATGAAGGTGAGCGTGCCGGCGCCGATCGACGCCCGTAGCCCGAGCGGGGACCCGGGCAGGGGCTCCCGGCCCTGGACCGCCGCCTGGACCGCGAGGGCGCTGCGCGCCGCCGACCGGGTCGCCTCCGCCAGGTCGTCGGGCGACTCCACCGGCCAGACCACCAGCGCGGAGTCTCCCGCGAACCCCAGCACATCGCC
>DATLFF010000401.1:0-7029 GCA_035524915.1 Gemmatimonadota bacterium
TCGAGGCCGCCGATCGCCGCGGCCGGGAAGTCGCGCTGCTCGACCTGCGCGGCCTCACCTCGGCCACCGACTTCTTCGTGATCGCCAGCGGAGAGAGCGACGTGCAGGTGCGGGCCATCTCCGAGCGGGTGCAGGAGCGCCTGCGCGAGGAGAGCGGCGTGCGGCCGTGGCACGTGGAGGGGCTGCGCAGCTCCGCCTGGGTGCTGCTCGACTACGTGGACTTCGTGGTCCACGTCTTCCACCGGGACGCCCGCGACTTCTACGACCTCGAGCGCCTCTGGGGAGATGCCCCGACGGAGCGCTTCGAGTCCGAAGAGGCGCCGGCCGATCGCGAGTCCGACCGGCGGGATTAAACCGGCCGGCCGGCGGGCCGATTCACCTGTCGAAGGCCGGCTTGGCGGGCCCCCCCGGCCCGTGTATGATCATCGGGGGGCCCCGCGCGGCCGGCCGGGACCCCCGATCCGAAGGAGGGATCGCCACGAACCGCACCGCGCGCCTCGCCCTGGCGGCCCTCGCCGCCACCGTCCTCGCCCTCGCGGCCGCCCCGCCGGCCGCCGCCCAGTTCGGCAAGAACAAGGTACAGTACGAGACCTTCGACTTCCGGGTGCTCGAGACCGAGCACTTCGACATCCACTACTATCCGGAAATCGAGCCGGCCGTCATGGACGCGGCCCGCATGGCCGAACGGGCCTACGCCCGGCTGTCGAAGGTGTTCCGTCACGACTGGGAGGGGAGGAGGCCTCTCATCCTCTATGCCTCGCAGTCGGACTTCCAGCAGACGAACATCTTCCGGTTCCACATTTCGGAGGGGATTCAGGGCGTCACCGAGGGCTTGCGGAACCGGATCGTGCTGTTCTTCCCGAGCTCCTATCCCGAGTTCGAGCATACGCTGACGCACGAGCTGGTCCACGCCTTCCAGTACGACATCATGCGCAGTGGAGCCCTGTCCCAGGGATCGAACCCGTTCGCCTTCCGGCCGCCGCTGTGGTTCATGGAGGGCATGGCCGAATACCTCACGACGGGCGAAATCGACCCGACCACGGCCATGTGGCTGCGCGACGCGTCGCTGTCGGGCTACCTCACGACGCTGGACGAGCTCTCGCGCGTCGGCGACATCCGGGTCTACCGGTTCGGGCAGGCGATCTTCTACTACATCGGCACCAAGTACGGCGACGAGAAGATCGGCGAGATCATGCAGCGCGCCCCGCTGGTGGGCGTGAACGAGGCGATCGAGGGATCGTTGAACCGCTCGGTGGAGCAGCTCTCCGATGACTGGCTCGAGGCGGTGCGGCTGACCTACATGCCGCAGGTAGTGCGTTTCAAGACGGCCGAGCAGGAGGCCACCCGGCTCACCGATCACATGCGGGAGAACTCCTCCATCAATCTGGCCCCGGCGCTCTCTCCCGACGGCCGGCACGTCGCCTTCATCTCCGACCGGGATTTCTTCAACGACATCTACATCGCCGACGTGGACGACCCGGATGACGTGCGCAAGCTGGTGAAGGGCGAGCGCACCGCGACCTTCGAGAGCCTCCGCTTCCTCCGCGCCGGCATGGCGTTCTCGCCCGATGGACGGCACCTCGCCTTCTCGAGCAAGGTGGGCGAGCAGGACGCACTCTACATCATGAAGATCGACGGCAAGGACATCGTGGCGTCCCACCGGTTCGACCTGGAGGGGATCGAGACGCCCTCCTGGTCGCCCGACGGCAACCATCTCGTGTTCACCGGACTGGACGGCGGCGTGAGCGACCTGTTCGTCGTCCACCGCGACGGCACCGATCTCCGGCGCCTCACCGACGACCGCTATGCCCAGCGCGATCCGGTGTGGTCGCCGGACGGCCGAAAAATCGCTTTCACCACCGATTTCGGCGCCGGCACGAACTTCGACCTGCTGGCGTACGACGACTACCAGGTCGGCATCCTCGACATCGAGTCCGGCAGCGTGGAGTTCCTTCCAGGCCAGGAAGGGAAGAACATCAATCCGCAATGGGGCCCGGACGGACGCACGATCGCCTTCATCAGCGACCGGACCGGTATCCCGAACGTCTTCGTGTACGACTTCGACCGAGAGGCGACCTTCCGCATCACGGACTTCCTGACCGGGGTCTCGGGGATCATCGAGTCGAGTCCGGCGCTCGCGTGGTCGCGCGACGGCGGCCGGATGGTGGTGAGCGCCTTCTCCGACGGCGGCTGGGATCTCTACTCGATGGACGACCCCATGCTCCGGGCGGTCGAGCCCTACGTGCCGGCCGAGCGCGCCGAGTACGACCTGGCTTCCCGCGCCTTCGTCCGGCCGGTCGAGGAGATCGCGCAGGTGACGGGCTCGGAGCGCCCCGCGGCCCGCGTGGCCGGGGCGGCGCGGATGCCCGGACCCGGGCAGCCCGAGCGGCCGGGGGACGAAACGGACGGCGACGATGTCCCGCGGGTCGGGGACGAGCCGGCCCCGGGCGACCTCGCCGCGGCCGAGGACGACGAGCCGCCGGCCGTGTCCTACTACCTGGGGCGGGAGGACCGCCCGCGAGGGGGCCCCCAGGCGTCGGGGCCACGGGCCCGCGTGCCCTCGTTCCGCGAGCCGGTGGACATCGCGACCCTGCTGGCGGACCCGACGATCGGCCTGCCGCACGACGTCTCGTCGTACACCAAGCGCGACTACGAGGTGAGCTTCCAGCCGGACATGTTCAGCCAGCCGCAAGTCGGCTTCGTGACCGGCATCGGCGCCTTCGGCGCGTCGCAGCTCGCCTTCAGCGACCTGCTGGGCGACCACAACATGTTCGTGTCGGCTTCGGTCTACGGGTCGATCACGGACAGCGACGTGTTCTTCACCTACGCCAACCTCAAGCGCCGCATGAACTGGGGCGCGACCGCGTTCCAGTACCGCAGCGACTTCCTCCCGCTGTCGGCGGCGGCGGTCGACGGGTCGCTCCTCTACCGCAGCGACGTCTACCGCGGCACGCAGCTGTTCGCCGCCTATCCCTTCAGCACCTTCCGGCGGATCGAGATGGGGGCGGTTCTGACCCACGTGGATCGGCGCGTGGCCCGCTTCAACCTGTTCGACCCGACCCCGGACATCGAGGAGGACCTCTCCAACGAGACCTTCGCCTCGCCGTCGATCGCCTACGTATACGACACCGCGTTCTACGGCTCGACCGGTCCGGTCGGCGGCAGCCGCCAGCGGCTCGAGGTGCAGAAGGCGTTTGGCGGGCGCGACTTCATCCAGGTGTACGGCGACCTGCGGCGGTACTGGCTGTTCGGGCGCCGGTACACGCTCGCCGGTCGGCTGCTCTACCTCGGCACGACCGGGCAGGAGGAGGACAATCTCCGCTTTCAGACGATCGGCGGACCGACGCTGCTGCGGGGCTACGACTATCGCGAGGACGAGCTGATCGGCACGACCGTGGGGCTCTTCAACCTGGAGCTCCGCTTCCCGCTGGTCGAGCGCCCGCGGCTCGGCTCGTCGCTGCTGCCGCCGCTGCGCGCGGCGGTGTGGTACGACCTGGGCTACGCCTCGTGCGGCGACGAGCTGTGCCTGCACCAGCGCGAGAGCGCGCTCGACACCGAGTTCACGTTCGCCACGACCGGCGACGAGGCGGGGCCTCTCGGATTCCGCCTGGTCGACGCGCGGGCCGCGTTCGGAGCGGGCGTGCGGACGAACCTGTTCGGCTTCGCGGTCCTGCGGCTGGACTACGCGCGCCGCACCGACATGGCCTCGATCGGCGACGGCCGCTGGATCTTCACCCTGGCGCCGGAGTTCTGAGCCGGCGATAATCACCCCGTTCGACCCTCCCCGCCGGATTCGCCCACACGGTCCCGACGGGGCCCAAGCCCCCATCCGAGACAGAGCCGGTGCGAATCTGCCCGTACGTGGCCATTCGTGGACCACGGTGCGCCAGATGTAGTACCGGGGCGCCTTCCGGCCCCAACATCTAGTGGTTCGTCATTGACGAACCGCGCCGGAGACGCCTATCATAGGAGCATCACATTCTCCCCTCCTCTCGAGCGGGCGGCATGCGGGAATTGCGATTGGACGACGCTTTCTGGCGGGACGCGCTCGGCGCGATCCGCGAGGGCGGCGTGGGCGCGCTGGCGGAGCGACAGCCGGCGATGGCGGCGCTCCTGGCGGAGATCGCGCCGGACGAACGCGGAGGCCCGGTCCTGGTCGGGATCCGGCTCGCCTCCCCGGGCCGGAACGGCCGACTGCTCGCCTTCCTGAGCGCGGCGTTCCTGGCGCGCGGCGGGGCGCGGACACTCCTCCTCGATCTTTCGGCCGACCTGCGCTGGCTCGAGCACGTGGTCGGCGAAGAGCTCAAGGAGGGGCTGGTCGACCACCTTCGGTACGGCGTCCGGCTCGAGCGGTGCGTGCGCCCGACCGCGCTGCCCGGCCTGTCCGTCCTCACCGGCGGCGCCTACTTCCTGGCCGGCTCCCCGCTCGAGGACGCGCCCGGACTGCGCGCCACGATCGAGGACCTGCGGCGGGGTCACGACGTCGTCGTGGCCGTGTTCCCGCATCCGGTCGAGACGGCCGACCAGGCGGGGCTGGCCGCGCGATGCGACGCCCTTCTCACGATCCAGGAGGGGGACGGGCCGATCCCGCTGGCGGGGAGCGAGCGGGCGGCGATCCGGCTGGTGGGAGACCCGCAGGCCGCGTGGGAGCTGATGCGGCTGACGGATGCCTTCCTCGGGCCCCTTCCCGCCCTGCTGGCGGCGACGCCCGGCGCGGCGGTCCCGGCGCGGAGGCCCCCGGCGGCCGGCCTCGACGAGGTCCGGAGTCGGCCGGAGGACTCCCCGGCGGGTCCGGACGCGCCGCCGGCGGTCCCCCACCGCCGGGAGGAGATCGGGGCCGCGCCCTTCCGGGAGGCGCGTCCGGGCCCGATCGGCGACCGCCCGCCCTTCAACCGTCCAGACGAGAGGGGGAGGGGGGCCGTGCCGCCGCCTCCGATCGGGCGGCCCGACCTGCCTTCCCGACAGGCCCTCGAGGAGGTCGACTTCCTGCGGGCGTTCGAGGACGATCGGCCGGCCCGCCCGGCGCCCCGGCGCGAGCTCCGTCCGCTGCCTCCGCCTCCCGAGGAGGAAGTCGCGGGGCCCCGGCGCCGCCCGGGGCGCTGGGTGGGGGTCGGAGCCGCGGCCGCGGTGGTGGGCGCGCTCCTCGTCGTGGGCGTAGCCACCGGCCGGTTCGATCCGCTCTTCCCCGGCGGCGACGCGCCGGACCCCTTCGAGCTGCCGGAGGAGACCCTGGGGACGCTGGTGCCGCTGGACGGAGAGCGGCCCGGTCCGGGGGGCGGGGACGCGGAGGCGGGGGCCGGAGTGGATCCGGCGACGGTGGAGGTCGAGCGGCCAGACTCGCGCGCGAACGCGTCGTGGTCGGTTCACGTCGGGTCCTATCCGACGCTGGAGGCCGGCGGACGGCTGGTCGATCGGATCGCGCGGGACGGCCGGGTGGCGTTCATGGCGCCGGTCGACCTGCCGGGGAAGGGCCGATGGAACCGCGTCTTCGTCGGGGCGTACGCGGACTCCTCCGACGCTCGCCGGGCGCTCGAGGAGCTCCTGGTTTCCGGGATGGTGGAGGAAGGGGTCGTGCGGCGGACGCCCTGGGCGTACCGGGTCGAGGGGCCGGTCGAACGGGGGGAGGCCGAGAGCCGGCGCGACGAGCTGGCGGAAGAGGGGGTCCCCGCCTACGTGCTGGGGGACGGGCCGGCGTGGGTATGGGCGGGCGCCTATCGCGACGCGGAGGAGGCGGCGCTCCTGGGACGGATGATCGAAGGAACGGCCGACGCCGTTCTCGAGCAGAGACGCAACTGAGTGTGGGTCGTCCACTCCTAGAGCCCGCGGGCCGCGAGGTCCGCGCTTCGGAAGGCAGGGACCGTTGAAGCTGCAGCGCCTGGAACTCTTCGGATTCAAGTCGTTCGCCGATCGCGTGACGATCGAGTTCAACCCCGGGATCACCGCCGTGGTCGGCCCGAACGGCTGCGGCAAGAGCAACATCTCGGACGCCATCCGCTGGGTGCTCGGGGAGCAGCGGCCGACCCTCGTCCGGGGGTCGAAGATGGAGGAGGTCATCTTCAACGGGACCCGCGAGCGCAAGCCCATCAACCTGGCCGAGGTGACGCTCAAGTTCTCGAACCACGACGGGCTCCTGCCGGTGGAGTACTCCGAGGTCGCGGTGACACGGCGGGTCTTTCGCGAGGGCGCCAGCGAGTACCTGCTGAACCGCCACTCCTGCCGGCTCAAGGACATCCAGGACCTGTTCATGGGGACCGGCGTGGGCACCCACGCCTACTCGCTCATCCAGCAGGGGATGGTCGACTCGATCCTGTCCGACCGGGCCGAGGAGCGGCGCACGATCTTCGAGGAGGCGGCCGGGGTCACCCGCTACAAGAACCGCCGCCGGGCGGCGGAGCGGAAGCTCGATGCCACGTCGCACGACCTCGAGCGGGTGGAGGACATCGTGGGCGAGGTGGAGAAGACCGTGGCCTCACTCCGACGCCAAGTAGGGAAGGCTCGCCGCTGGCGGGAGTACGCGGCCGAGGAGACGCGGCTGGACGCGCGCGTGACCGCGCTCGCGCTGGCGGCGCTCGCCGAGCGCGAGGCGCCGCTCGCGCGCCGCCTGGCGGAGCTCGCCGGGGCGGAGGCGGAGCAGGCGGCACGGCTGGGCACGCTGGAGGCGGAGATCGAGTCGATCGAGCTGGCGCTGATGGAGCGGCGCGAGAGCGAGCGCGCGGCCCGCGACGTGGTGGATACGCTCCGCCGGCGGATCGCGCGCCGCGAAGAGTCGCGGCTGGTGACGGGGGAGTCGATCAAGCACGACCGGCGGCGGCTGGACGAGCTGGCGGTGGAGGCCGAGCGGGCCGTGGGGCGGGCGGAGGAGCTCGTCGCGCGGCGGGACGCGCTCGAGGCAGAGCGCGGGGGCGCGCGGCAACGGCTGGCGCGGATCGTGGCGCGGCTCTCGCCGGACGCCGAAGCGGCCGCGGAGGAGACGCGGATCGCGGAGCTCCGGGCGGAGCGCTCGGCCGCCGCGGCGGCGCTCGAGGAGCT
>DATLFF010000402.1:0-4268 GCA_035524915.1 Gemmatimonadota bacterium
TCTTCGGGGGGAATCCTAATGCCCCCGGATCATGTCGGCGGCCTGCCGGGCGCGCCCCCTGCGCTCGGTCGGCGTCGCCCCGCCTTCGATCCATTCGACGAGATCGCGCCGGCCGGAGAGGTTCAGGCGCTCGTACGCCTGCTCGACCCGCGCGTCACCGGCCATCTCGGCCAACAGCTCGGTGGGGATCTGGCGGAGCGATCGGCTGGTCGTGAGGGTAGCGGAGATCCGATCCATGAGTCCCTCCATCATAGAGTGGACTCTCACTCTATCCGGAAACGACGGGATCGGCAGTCAGGGGTCTTACCGAAGGCCCGTCACACCATCCCGAAGGCGAGCATCGCCTCCGCCACCTTGAGGAAGCCGGCGACGTTCGCCCCCCGCACGTAGTCCACCCAGCCGTCGGCGCCATATCCGTGCTCGACGCACCGCTCGTGGATCTGGCCCATGATGCGCCGCAGTCGTTCATCGACCTCTTCGCGCGACCAGCTCATCCGCATCGCGTTCTGCGACATCTCGAGCCCCGAGATCGCCACGCCCCCGGCGTTCGCCGCCTTGCCGGGGGCATGGAAGACACGGGCTTCCTCGAGCACCTTGGACGCCTCGTAGGTGACCGGCATGTTCGCTCCTTCGCAGACCAGCCGGCAGCCGTTCGCCGCCAGGGCGCGGGCATCCTCCTCGTCGAGCTCGTTCTGCGTGGCGCAGGGGAACGCCAGATCGCAGGGCACCGCCCACGGCGTCCCTCCGGCGTGGAACTCGCCACCCCACGTCCCGGGGTACTCTCTCAGACTGCCGCGGTGGACGGTCTTGAGCTCCACGACCCAGCGGATCTTCTCGGCCGTGAGACCCTCCGGGTCGTGCACGAACCCGTCCCGGTCCGAGAGCGTCACGACCTTCGCGCCCAGCTCGACCAGCTTCTCGGCCGCGAACTGGGCCACGTTCCCGGCCCCCGACATCACGCAGCGGCGTCCGACCAGGTCCTCCTCCGCCCGCGCCAGCACCTCGCGCGCGAAGTAGACGCAGCCGTAGCCGGTGGCCTCCGTCCGCAGCGGGCTGCCGCCGTACGCCGGCCCCTTGCCCGTCATCGCGCCGCTCCACTCGTTCTGGATGCGCTTGTACTGGCCGAACAGGTAGCCGATCTCGCGCGCCCCGACCCCGATGTCCCCGGCCGGCACGTCGACATCCTTGCCGATGTAGCGGTGGAGGCCGGTCATGAACGACTGGCAGAACCGCATCACCTCATCGTCCGTGCGGCCCTTGGGATCGAAGTCGGCGCCACCCTTCGCGCCCCCCATGGGCAACGTGGTCAGGCTGTTCTTGAAGGTCTGCTCGAAGCCCAGGAACTTGAGGATCGACAGGTTGACGCTGGGGTCGAAGCGGAGGCCGCCCTTGTAGGGCCCGATCGCGTTGTTGAACTGGACCCGGTAGCCGCGGTTGACCTGCGGCCCGTCCTCGTCCGACTCCCAGACGACCCGGAACATGATCACCCGGTCGGGCTCGACCATGCGCTCGAGCACACGCGCCTCGAGGTACCGCGGGTCGGCCTCGACGACCGGCAGCACCTTGTCGGCGAACTCCCGGACCGCCTGGTGGAACTCGGCCTCTCCGGGGCTCCTGCGGACCACGTCCGCCATGAACCCGTCCAGTCCCATGCGGGAGGAACTTATCACGGGTCCATCCCCTTCGGAAGCGGGAGAGGAGGGGGTCCGGGGGCCGCTAGGGCACGAGCTGATAGAAGGCCCCTAGGATCGCGCCGTACACGACGTGTCCCGTGATCGTCACCAGGGGCGTCTGGCGGCCGTAGTTGAGCGCCAGGAAGCCGGGCGGCTCCAGCGCCCGGGTCGGCTCGGGCCCCTGGTTCTCGCTCGCCATCCGGGGATGGATCCCGGGCAGGATCGGGACGAAGACGACGAGGAGCGCGAGGCCGTGGAACGCACCGACGGCGGCCCCCAGCCACCACGTGGATCGGCCCCAGCTCTCGAAGGCCAGCGCGTAGGCGACGGCGAAGCCCCAGCCCGCGACCAGGTGGAGCAGGAAGCCCAGCAGCGGGGCCAGGTTGCGGTCGGGCGTCACCATCGTCCCGAGGAGGAACGGCACGCTCATCCGGGACCAGCCGAGCGCCAGGCTGGCGGAGGTGATCGTCGTCAGGACCACGGTCGCGACCGCTCCCCAGAGGAGAATGCTCTCCACGTTCATCCGGCCTCCACGTCGAGGGATTCCGCCCGCCCGGCGCCGTGCCCGACCGGCTGCCCCGTCCACTCGGCGAGCGTCAGCGCGGTGTCGATCAACCCGACGTGGGTGAACGCCTGAGGGAAGTTCCCCAGGTGCCGCCCGCTTTCCGGATCGATCTCCTCGGCATACAGGCCCACGTCGTTGGCGTAGCCGAGGAGCTCCTCGAACGTCGTCACGGACGCCTCGACCTCCCCCTGGCGGCAGCGGCAGTCCACGCCCCAGAAGCTCGCGATCCCGAACGCCCCCTCGCCCGGGGGGAGGCCGTCCTCGTGCGCGCGGTAGCGGTAGAGGAGCGCCCCCGCTGCCAGCCGCTCGTGGATCCGCCGGCACGTCCGGCGCATCCGCTCGGAGTCCGGCTCGACGTACAGGTACCGCCCGAGCAGCAGGAGGCTGGCGTCCACGTCGTCGCCGTCCAGCACGCTCACGTAGCTCCCCAGCTCCTCGCTCCATCCCCGGGTCTCGACCAGCTCGCGGATCCGCCCGCGATGCTCACGGAACTTCTCCACCGGCGCGTCGATGTGCCCCTCCTCGTGGAGCGTGATCAGGCGATCGAGGGCGACCCAGCACATCGCCTTGGAGAAGGTGTGGTGGCGCCGTCTCGCGCGGATCTCCCAGATGCCCTCGTCGGGATCCTGCCAGCGCCGGCAGGCGGTCTCGCCGAGGCCGACGAGCATCCGGGACGTCTGGCGGTCGAGCGTCCCGCCGCGGTGGACGAACTCGATCACCGCGTCCGCGACCTCGCCGTAGATGTCGAGCTGGATCTGATCGACGGCGCCGTTTCCGACCCGGACGGGGCGCGATCCCGCGTATCCCTCGAGGTGGTCGAGCTCCTGCTCGCGGAGGTGCACGCGGCCGTGGATGTCGTAGACCACGCTCAGCTCGGGCCACGAGGGGCGCGTCGAGTGGAGGGTCCACGCCAGGAACGCGGTCGCCTCGCGCTCGTACCCCAGGTCGATGAGCGATTGCAGGGTCAGCGAGGAGTCCCGCAACCAGGAGTAGCGGTAGTCCCAGTTCCGCACTCCTCCGAGGCTCTCGGGGAGCGAGGTCGTGGGCGCGGCGACGACCGCGCCCGAGGGCGCGTACGTCAGGAGCTTGAGCGTAAGCGCGCTGCGGACGACCGCCTCGCGGTACGGCCCCTCGTAGCGGCAGCGCGCGGCCCAGTCGCTCCACCACCGCACGCTGCGCGCGAGCTTCTCCTCGGCGACCGCGCCGAAGGCGGGCAGCACGGCGGGATCCTCGTCGGTGTAGGTGAGGCCGATCCAGCGCCGCTCTCCCGCCGCCAGCGTCTCCGCCCCGCTCGTCCCCGGCCCGTCGGGACGCGTAGCGAGGGGGATCTCGCTCCGGAGGTACAGCGCTTCCCCGCCGTTCCCGTAGCAGAACCCCAACTCGCCGCGCGCCACCAGGCGGGGCTCCACGCGCGCGTAGTCGGGCCGCGGGTCGCACTCGACCTCGACCTCCACCTCCCCGTCCAGGCACTCCACCAGGCGCAGGATCTCGCGCTCGGGCTCGAGCTCGGCGCTCTTGTCGGCCTCGGACGAGACCGGCATGAGGTCGGTGAGCCGCATCCGCCCGCTCGAGGTCGTGAACGTGGTCTGAAGCACGTTGGTGTCGGGTACGTACCGGCGCTCCACCCGATAGCGCCCCGCCGGCCGCACGGAGAAGCACCCGCCGCGCTCGCGGTCCAGCAGGGCGGCGAAGAAGCTGGGGCTGTCGAAGGTGGGCAGGCAGAGCCAGTCCAGCGAGCCGTCGCGCGAGACGAGCGCGGCGGAGCGGCAGTCACCGATGACCGCGTACTCCTCGATCGGGGTGTAGTCGGGTCGGCCGGCGGGAGTCCGCACGCGCCCTAACCTGAACGCGGCGAACCGCGGGGTCAAAGAGCGCGCAGTTCGGCCTTCAGCGTGGCTTGATCACTCGGGGCAGACGTGCTCGAGCGCGTGGAGGCCGGGCACGTAGCGGAGCGCCCCGTCCGTTTCGTCGTACCAGTTGGACTGGAGACGGCGCTCGTAGAAGGGCTCGTTGCAGCGGGCGCATTCGCT
>DATLFF010000403.1:0-6264 GCA_035524915.1 Gemmatimonadota bacterium
GCCGGACCTCGAGGGGGCGGTCGTGGCCGAGCTGGCGGCGCGCGGTCTCGTGACCCCGTCCCGCTCCACGGCCGCCCGCGGCCTCCCCGAGGAGTCCCGGGCCGGTGGCGCCGGCCCGCGCCTGCCCGGCACCTGGTGGGAGCCTCGCTGGAACCCATGGTTCCTCGGCGCGGCCGCCTCGTTGCTCCTCTTCCTGGCCGGCTGGGCGATCGGCCGGGCCACCGCCCCCACGCTCCCCGAGGGGGAGCGGTTCATGCTGCTCTTCTACGAGACGCGGCAGTTCGATCTGCCGGAGGAGCCGGAAGCCTACACCGCGCTGGTGGAGCGCTACGCGGGGTGGGCCGACTCGCTGCGCGAGGAGGGGATCGGGGTGCTCGGCGACGAGCTAATGCCGGAGGGCGCCGTGCTGGCTCTGGACGCCCGCGCGGCGGCGGGCCGGCCCGGGTTGGACGAGGCGGAGTACCTGGGCGGCTACATGATCCTGGGCGCACCGGACATGGAGACGGCGGTCGAGATCTCCCGCACCCACCCGCACCTCGAGTACGGCGGAACGGTCGTGGTGCGTCCGATCGTGGAGATGGAGTAGAGAGAGCCGGGCCGGCGGGTCGATTCCGCCGCCGGCCCGGCGCGCCTCGGCTCAGCCGCCGAAGTGCCTGGCGATCGCCGCCTCCATGATGCGGGCCCGCTCGGCCAGGTTCTCCAGGACCCCGGCCTGCCGCCGGAGCATCTGGGGCGAGTCCATCTCCTGCCGCTTGCCGCGATCGACCGCCTCGCCCCGCTCGCGGGCGGCCTGCATCGTCGCGCGCTCGTCAGCGGACATGGCCGGACGGATCCCGGCCGGGGCGTTCTCGGCGCACCCCTTCAGCGAAGCGCTCATCGCCTCGAGCGACGCGCGGACGGTGCCCAGGTCGGCGGAGCCGCCCGGAGCCAGTGCCTGGTCCAGCCGCGCCCGATCGGCGCGGTACTCCGCGGCGTGCGCGCCGCAGGCCGCGGCCACCTCGCCGCTGGAGATCGTCGCGTCGATCCGCTCGGATCCCCGCTGCCAGGCTGCGGTCAGCGCCTCGACCGCGAGCGCGCGGGCGCCCGCGGCGTCCAGGTCCTCGCGCCGATCGAGCATCGTCTCCCAGCGCTCCTCGAACGACATATGCGGTCCCGCCGCGGGCCGTTCGCCGCGTTGCTGCATCCGCTCGGAGCGCCGGGCGGCCCGGTCGCTTTCGCTCATCTCCCCGCGCTGGGCCCTCCGCTCGGCGCGGCGCTCGGCCATCCCGCTGGTGTCGCGCTGGGCCATCCGCTCGGCGCGGCGCTCCGCGCGCTCCTCGGCCATCGCGGCCGAATCGGCTTCGGTCGTGTCCTGCGCGCCGAGCGCGCCCGGACCCAGCGTGACTGCCGCCAGTGCCAGAGCCGCCGCGGTCGTGAAGCGTCTCACGATGTTCATGTCAATCGGTCCTTCCGTAGGGGTGGAAAGTCCTCCCTCAGTCCGGAAGGGTAGTACCGGAGCCGGTCGATAAAGGTCCGATTCCGGTAAAGTTGACCATTCCAGTCCGGATTGGTAACTTCGGCCCACGATGCGATTCACGACCCAGGCCGAGTACGGGCTGATCTGCGCCCTCCACCTCGCGAAGCACTCCGATCGGGGTCCGATCGCGGCGCGCGAGCTGGCGGAGGTCGAGGGCCTGCCTGCCGACTACACCGAGAAGATCCTCCGGCGCCTGCGGCAGGCCGGGCTGGTGATTTCGGTCCGCGGCGTGACCGGCGGGTTCGAGCTGGCGCGGGCGGCGGAGACGATCTCGGTCAAGGACGTGGTCGAGGCGACCGAGGGGCAGACGTTCGAAGTGAACTGCACCGCGCACCCCGTCGCCGACGAGCGTTGCGCCAGCGGGACCGATTGCTCGATCCGCCCGGTCTGGACCGCGCTCAAGACCCGCATCGACGAGCTCCTCTCCGAGATCCGGCTTTCGGATCTGCTCGACCATCGCGAGGCGGGGATGCGGGAGCTGGTGGAGATCACGTGGGAGAGCGCCCCGGCGCCGCCGACGGCGGACTGAGTCTTACAAATCTATTTGTGATGGAGAGGGACGAATCCGGATGAGCGAGAAGACCCCCCTGCTGAAAATCGAGGACCTCCACGCCACGGTGGCCGGCGAGGAGATCCTGCGCGGCGTGGACCTGACGATCCACGAGGGCGAGCTCCATGCCCTCATGGGCCCGAACGGCTCCGGCAAGTCGACCCTGGCCAAGGTGATCGCCGGACATCCGGCGTACGAGGTCACGGCCGGGAAGGTCCTCTACAAGGGCGAGGATCTGCTCGAGATGGAGGTCGACGAGCGGGCCCGCCAGGGGATCTTCATGGCGTTCCAGTACCCGAGCGAGATCCCGGGCGTGACGATCGCCCAGTTCCTGCGCCAGGCGAAGAACGCGCGCACGGGCCAGGACGTGTCGGTCTTCCAGTTCTACGACGACCTCAAGACCGCGATGGGCCTCCTCGACATGGACGAGAAGTTCGCCGAGCGGCACGTCAACGAGGGGTTCTCGGGCGGGGAGAAGAAGCGCAACGAGATCCTCCAGATGGCGGTGCTGGAGCCCTCCCTGGCGGTCATGGACGAGACCGATTCCGGGCTCGACATCGACGCCCTGAAGACCGTCTCCGAGGGGGTCAACACGCTCCACGCCAGGCGCGCGGAGATGGGCGTGCTCATCATCACGCATTATCAGCGGATCCTGAACTACATCCGGCCGGACGTGGTCCACGTCATGGTGCGCGGACAGATCGTCCGCGAGGGCGGGCCGGAGCTGGCCCACGAGCTGGAGTCCGCGGGGTACGAGGAGTACCGCGAGGCCGAGCCGGCCGCGGTTGCGGAAGCGAGGGGGTAGGGACATGCCGTACGATCAGAACGTCGCCGCGCTGGACCTCGACACCTACAAGTACGGGTTCAAGGACCCGGACCAGTACGTGTTCAAGGCCGAGAAGGGCCTGTCGAAGCGCGTGGTGGAGCAGATCAGCGCCATGAAGGAAGAGCCGGAGTGGATGCTGAAGTACCGGCTGAAGGCGCTCGAGATCTACGAGAAGAAGCCGGTCCCCACCTGGGGCGCGGACCTCTCGGACCTGAACATGGACGAGATCTACTTCTACGTGCGCCCCTCCGACCGTGAGGGACGCTCGTGGGACGAGGTCCCCGACGACATCAAGAAGACGTTCGAGCGGCTGGGGATCCCCGAGGCCGAGCGGAAGTCCCTGTCCGGCGTGGGCGCCCAGTACGAGTCCGAGATGGTGTACCACAAGATCAAGGACGAGCTCTCCGACCAGGGCGTGATCTTCGACTCGATCGAGGACGGGCTCAAGAACCACCCGGATCTCTTCCGCGAGTACTTCTCGACCGTGATCCCGCCGCACGACAACAAGTACGCGGCGCTGAACGCGGCCGTGTGGAGCGGCGGCTCATTCATCTACGTGCCGCCGGGCGTGGCGGTGGACATCCCGCTCCAGGCCTACTTCCGGGTGAACTCGGAGCAGCTCGGGCAGTTCGAGCGCACCCTCATCATCGCCGACGAGGGCTCGCGGCTCCACTACATCGAGGGCTGCACGGCGCCCACCTACACGTCCAACTCGTTCCACTCGGGCGTGATCGAGATCATCGTGAAGAAGGGCGCCAACGTCCGCTACACGACGATCCAGAACTGGTCGAACAACATGTACAACCTGGTCACCCAGCGGGCGCGGGTGGAGGAAGACGCGCGGATGGCGTGGCTGGACGGGAACCTCGGGAGCAAGGTCACGATGAAGTACCCGTCGTGCTACCTGATGGGCCGCGGCGCCTCCGGCGAGATCATGTCGATCGCCTACGCCGGCCCCGGCCAGCACCAGGACGCCGGCGGCAAGATGATCCACGCCGCGCCGTACACCACCAGCGAGATCGTGTCGAAGTCGATCTCCAAGGGGGCGGGGCGCTCGTCGTACCGCGGGCTGGTGCAGGTCCAGAAGGGCGCCCACCACGCCTCCTCCAACGTGGAGTGCGATGCGCTCCTGCTGGACCCCGAGGCGCGGACCGACACCTATCCGTACATCGAGATCGACGAGAACGACGCCTCGATCGGCCACGAGGCGACGGTGTCGAAGATCGGCGACGAGCAGCTCTTCTACCTCATGCAGCGCGGACTCGCCCAGGACGAGGCGCGGACGATGATCGTCCGCGGCTTCATCGAGCCGATCTCCAAGCACCTGCCGCTGGAGTACGCGGTGGAGCTCAACCGGCTGGTGGAGCTCGAGATGGAGGGGTCGGTCGGCTGATCCCGCGCGGCGCGGGCCCCCTCCGGGCCGCTCTCAGCGCGGGATGGAGCTCATCAGCCGCTGGTACTCGACCTGCATCCGGGCCGGGTCCACCACCCGCGTATAGACCGCACGGTTGACCTGGACGTCGGGGTCGTTGTCCCTCACGTCCTCGTGGAACACCCAGAAGCCCCGCGAATCACTCAGGAAGTCCAGCACCTCGCTCCGGCGGGGAGGCGGTCTCCGCGGCCCGGAGGGCTCAGTCGCCGGCCACGAAGAAGCGCCACTCGCCGTCCTCGGCGATCCCGGCGCGCCATCCGATGAAGCCGATGTCGCGATAGGCCTCGATCTCCTCGATCGAGTAGACTCCCTCGAGAGCGGCCCAGTCCTCCTCGGTCGGCTCGAGGCGGTAGGCAGAGGGCCAGATGTAGAGGGGGAGGTCCTCGGGGGGGTCCTGCTCGCGGATCCAGGGGAGGGCGAGGCTGCGGACCAGCATCCAGAGCGGCTTCTCGCCCTGGTCCTCGGCCTCACGCCAGAACTCGCCCGCGCTCAGGCCGTCGCCGAACGAGTAGGTGAAGTCGGGCGAGGCGGCGATCGAGTCGAGCGCGGCGTAGTCACAGGCCACGGCGGCGTGGGCGATCGCGGCCCGGGTCGCCGCGACGGCCATCGGAAGCTCCGGCTCGGCCGGCAGCGCCGGGTCCAGCGAGGCCGCGGAGCAGATGGCCGGCACCGCGATCAGCGTGTCGGCGGCCGCGACGGTATCGGTCGATCCAGCCTCGACGGCGGGCTCCTCGGCCCCGCAGGCCGGCATGGAGAGGGCCGCGGCGAGCGCGGCGGCCGGAATCGTCCACTTCATCGGAGGGAAATCTAGCCATGATCCTGGTCGCGGGGGCAACGGGGAACCTGGGCGGCATGGTCACGCGGCGGCTGCTGGAGGCCGGGCATCCGGTCCGGGCGCTGGTCCGCGAGCACTCCGACTACCACGGCCTGGAGGAAGCGGGGGCCGAGATCGCCTTCGGCGACCTCCGGAGCCCTCCCGCGCTCCAGAAGGCCTGCGCGGGGATGACGAAGGTTCTGTGCACCGCGTCGGCTTCCGGCCGCTCCGACGAATCCATCGAGGAGGTGGACGGCCGCGGTGTGACCAACCTGATCGACGCGGCCGAGGCGGCCGGAGTGGAGCGCTTCGTCTACGTGTCGGCCTACGGGTTCGACGTGATCGACGCCCCGATCGCCACCGCCAAGCGGAAGAACGAAGCGCGGCTCAAGGACTCGGCCATGGACTGGACGATCCTCAAGCCCACGGCTTTCATGGAGGCGTGGATCGGGTGGGTCGTTGGCGCTCAGCTCGGCGAGGGACCCAGAGTGGCGATCGTGGGCGACGGCACCGAGCCGATGGGCTTCGTGGCCTCCACCGACGTGGCCGACCTCTGCGTGGCCGCGCTGGAGCGGGACGAGGCGGCCAACCGCGAGATCCCGCTGATCGCCGAGGTGGCGACGATGGGGGAGGTGCTGGAGAAGGTCCGCGAGGTGACCGGGATGGACTTCGAGGTCGAGCACCTGGCGGCCGGCGAGGCGCCCCCCGGCTTCCCGCCGATCATCGCGTCCCTGTGGAAGGAGCTCCAGAAGCCCTCGTACGCGGTCACGACGGACACGATCGAGACGTACGGGCTGAAGCCGGTGACGCTGGAGGCGTTCACACGGCAGGCGTTCGGGTCGGGAGCGGCGCCAGGCGGGCACTGAGGCGCGGTCGCGGCGGCCGCCCCGGTCAGAACGGCGGGCCCGTCAGCACTCCCTTCCCCGAGCAGCTTCCCCCGACCACCGACCCCGCCGGCACCTTGGGCGGATCGTAGGACGGCACCGGCCCCGATCCCATCACGTTCATGACCTGAGCCTGGGCCAGCCAGGCGACGAACCGACCCGCCGGGGCCGCACAAGGGTCCGATCGGGTCGATATCGGAATCATTCCCGAAACTTGACCAAATGACTCCGGATTTCTAGGT
>DATLFF010000404.1:0-3518 GCA_035524915.1 Gemmatimonadota bacterium
ACATGGCCTGGACCCTCCTGGCGGGGCCCCCGGCCGTCGTGGTGGGTTCGCTGGGGGTGGCCTTCCTGGCCACCGGCGCGGCCGGCTCCTGCCCGCTCTACGCGCTCACGGGGATCCGGACCCACGCGTGGCGGGGGCGGCCGTGATCCTGCGGATCTCCCCCGACGACCGCGCGACGCGGCTCGCCGCGATCGGCCGGACCCATCGGGGTCGCCCGGCGAGGATCCGGGTGGGCTCCGGCCACGCTCCCGGCCGCATGATCGCCGAGCTGCCGCTCGTCTCGCTCCGCTGGCAGGCCGACGTCCGGTGCCTCGGCCCGACGCCGGCCCTCGCGCGGGGGGTCGCGTGACCATCCGGGAGGTCCTCTGGCCCACCGACCTGTCGGAGTGCGCGGAGGCGGCGCTCGCCCACGCGGTGGCGTGGACCCGCCGGCATGGGGCCCGACTCCACGCCCTCCACGTGGCGGTCTTCGACGCGCGGAACCCGTCCGATCCCGCCCACCACCTGAAGGATCCCGACACCATGTGGGCCGACATGCAGGGCTTCGTGGACAGGGAGGTCCGGGAAGCCCTGGCCCGCGCCGGGGCGCTCGACCTGGACGTCCGGTCGACGTCCGTGCGCGGAGACGGGGCGGCCGAGGCGATCCTCGAGCACGCGGCGGAGGCCGACCTGGTCGTCATGGGCACGCACGGCCGGCGTGGCTTCCGCTCGCTCCTGATCGGCTCGGTCACCGAGCAGGTGATCCGGGAGTCCGAGCGGCCGGTCCTCGTGGTCCGCCAGCGGCAGCCGGCCGAGCCAGCCGTGCCGCCGTCCCGCATCCTCGTTCCGATCGATTTCTCCGGCGCCGCGGCCCCCGCCGTTCGGATCGCGCGCGAGATCGCCGAGCGGTCCCGCGGCTCGCTCCTCGTCCTGCACGTGATCGAGGACGTGATCGTCCCCGACTTCTACTTCCCGGCCGCCCCCATGTGGCTCGACTACCCCGAGCTGCGCGAGACGGCGGAGGCCCGGCTGCGCGATACCTTCACGTCGGCCGGCGGTCCCACGGTCCCCGTCGAGTACCGGGTGATGCCCGGCCGCGCGGTGCTCGACATTCCGCGCTTCGCCGGGGAGTGGGGCGCGGACCTGATCGTGCTTCCGACCCACGGGCTCGGCGGCGTCGAGCGGCTGCTGCTGGGGAGCACCGCCGACAAGGTTCTGCGCCGGGCGTCGTGCCCGGTCTTGGTCCTGCCGGGCAGGGTCCTCGCTCGGGAATCCCTCGAGGCGGGCGGCCGGTCCGAAGCCGCCGAGGGAACCCCGCCGTGACGGGCGACGGCATCCTGCGTCCGGGGGTGATCACCGGAGCGATCGGGTACGCGACGGTGGTCGCCTTCTACGCGGCGTTCAACCTGGCCACCTACGCCCTGTCGCGCGAGCGGATCCGGCAGATCAAGGACCGGGCGATGGGCAAGCTGGCGACGGGACGGGGCGGCCGCTGTCTCCGGGCGCTCGTGTAGCCGCCCCACCGGCGGATCATCGCGGACGTGGAACGGGCGCTCGGCGCGCTCCAGCGGCGCTCCGCGCCATCCCGGCGGCTCAGGGTGAGATCCCCTCGGGCAGGTCGAAGTGGCAGATCCCGCACGACATCGTGCTCTTGCCGGCCACGGCCTGCGGGTCGAAGTCCGGGCCGTGGGGGCTGACCCGGAAACCCTGCCGGGCGCTGTGGCAGCGCAGGCAGGAGCGCTGCTCGTGGCACGTGGTGCAGGCCTCCAGGTCCTGCCGGGCCGGCAGGCCATGGGCCAGGAGCCAATCGGGCTGAGCGTCGTGGAAGGCGCCGCCGGTCGTACGGGAGCCGGCCGCCAACCCCACCCCCATGTGGCAGTCGCGGCAGAACGCCTCGCGCGAGTGGCAGGCGGCGCACTCGGTGTCGTTGGCGAACGCCTCGGCGCCGTGACGGACGGCGAAGCCGACCGGGTGGAAGTCCGGCTTCGACGACCCGTCGTGGCAGTCGACACACATCCCCTCGGAGTGGCAGGCGGCGCAGTTGGGCGCGCCGGTGGCGGCCGCGGCCGCGTGGTTGAAGGTGAAGTCGGCCGTGTGGCCGACCGGCTCCACCTGCGCGACCGAGACGCCGCGGGGGCCGTCGGCGCGCGGCATCGGCAGGCGCGCCAGGACCGCCGGGGGGTCGGCCCGGTGGCACGCCTCGCAGGAAGGCCGGGCGTGGCAACTGGCGCAGGTGGCCGGGTCCGCCTCGGCCGCCGCGGCGTGGAGCCGGGTGGCCCAACCCGACCGGTCGTGGCTCTCGGGCTCGGGCCACTCGCCCGGCCGACCCAGCACGAGCGCGGCCACGCGGGCGTCGGGCTGTAGCGAAGCGATGGCGGGGACGGCGTCGGCGTTGAGGTGGCAACGCGCGCAGGAGTCCCGCGTGTGGCAGACGGCGCACGTCTCCCCGCGCTCGAGCGCCGCCGGGCCGTGAGCGAGGATGAAGTCGGCGGCGGCGTGGCCCGGCGGTTCGGGGAAGGTCGCGATCGTCTCGCGCGGGAGCCCCCTGGCCTCCGCCAGCGAGACGTGGCACTCGGCGCAGTCCACGGCCAGGGCGAAGTGGCTCTCGGCCTCCGGCGCGTGGCAGTCCAGGCACTTCGACTCCACCGCCCGGTCGACCGCCATCCGGACGTCGACGCCCTCCGGCCGATGGCAGGCCGCGCAGTCGAGCGGGCGCCCCTCCTCCCGTATCTTCTCCGCATGCTCCACGTGGTTGAAGGCCAGGTTGGACGCCTTCGGCGTAAGGGCGGTCCACTCCACGACTTCGCGTTCGACCCCGTCGTGGCATCCGGCGCAGGCGGCCGGCTCCACCGCGACGAGCGGCCCGTCACCGGTCTCTGCCCCCACGTGGCATCCGACGCAGGACGGGAAGAGCCCTTCGTGCTGCTCGTGGGGGAAGCCCTGGCGGCTCGGCGAGGAGAGGAGGAGCGCCCCGGCCAGCGCCGCGAGCGCGATCCCGCCGGCCGGCCCGAGACGTCTCACTCGTAGTCTCCGCCGGCGACCGGCTCGGAGCCGAACCGGTAGGAGACGCCCAGGTGCGCGCGGTGCTGGGTCCAGTCCTCGACGCTCGGCCGGTCCTCGTAGGTCAGATCGTACATCGCCCACGAGCCGTTCACGGTCACGTCGCCCAGCCGCAGGGCCCCGTCCACGCCCCCGCCGGCCGTCACCTGCTCGCCGAGCCGGAACTCGGAGAAGGATTGGGTCGAGGTGGCCCGAGCGGCGATCCAGGTCCCGCCCCCGAAGTCGTAGCCCACCGAAGCGTCGCCGCCGTAGCGGGCCGCGCCCGAGCCGCGGTCGGCCCGGTAGGCGGCGTCGACGAACCAGCGGCGCCAGCGCCAGTGGGCCTTTCCGAAGCCGCGCCAGCCGTCCTCGTCGAGCCGGGCGAAGGTCGCGCCGGCGTCCGCTTCCTCGTAGTCGCGCATGGCGCCGCCGCCTTCCAGCCGCAGGGTGGTCCCGGGCACGCGCCAGGCGACCGAGGCGCGGAGCTCGTCGTAGCCGAC
>DATLFF010000405.1:0-2445 GCA_035524915.1 Gemmatimonadota bacterium
GTCCGCTGCCCGCCCGGCGCGCGCCGCGGCGCGGACCCGCTGGCCGCGGGCGGCCAACACCACCGCGGTGTGGCCCAGGGCCTCCGCCCGCTCCGCCGCCTCGGCGAACTTCGCCGCGGCCGCCTCCCACCGTCCGCGGCCCGCGTGGAGCCGGCCCTCGTCCAGCAGGATCTCGTCCATCATCTCCTCGCTGCCGAGCTCCTCGGCCAAGCGCCGGGCGGCGGCCAGCCGGTCCTCCGCCCGGTCGTCGGCCAGCGCGCGGAACCACGCCTCGAAGGCGAAGGTGCGGAGGTTCACCCGGTTGGCGGCCTCGAACACGCGGTCTCCCTCGCCGCGCAGACCCTCCAGTCGGCGGAGCGCGCGGCCCAGCCGGCCGAGGCACGTCTCGCAGTGGGCGGTGTTCAGGAGCGAGAGGAGCCGCATGAACTTCCAACCGATCTCTTCGGCCAGCCGGACCGCCCGGGCGTAGTCCTCGATCGCCTCCTCCCAGCGGCCGCGCTCCTGGAGGACCCGCCCCAGGTTGACCAGCGCGGTCCCCTGCATCCCGCGATCGCCGGCCTCCTCGGCCAGCGCCAGGGCGCGGCGGTAGAGGGACTCGGCGCGCTCCAGATCGTCGCCCAGGTCGATGTCCAGGTTCCCCAGGTTCGAGAGCGACTTCGCCATCCCCACCTTGTCGCCGAGCGCCTCGCGGATCTCGAGCGCGCGGTCCCAGTGCTCCCGCGCCGCGGCCTCGTCTCCGGTGTAGAAGAACACCGCCCCCAGGTCGTTGTGCACATCGGCGGCGATCCGGTCGTTCTCGGCGGGCAGCCGCTCACGGGCCTGCTCGAGGAGCGCACGCGCCTCGTCCAGCCGTCCGCGATACCAGGCGACGCGGCCACGGAGCTCGACCGCGCGCGCGACCCAGCCGGCCCGATCCTCGCCCGCGGCCAGCGACTCGAGCGCGCGGTAGCGGACATCGGCGTCGTCCAGCCGGCCGCGTTGAAGGAACACGGTGCCCGCCGTCTCGTGGAGCTCGGCGCGGACTTCGGCCTCGGGCAGCGCCTCCGGCGCCCGGTCGAGCGCCTCGACCGCGCGCTCCAGCCACGTCTCGGCCGACGCCAGGTCGAACGCGGCGGCCGCGTCCGAGCCGGCCGCCCAGAGCCAGGGCGCCGCCCGGTCCGGCTGGTCCGCCTCCCACCAGTGGAGCGCGAAGAACGGCGCCTCCTTCCGCGCCCGCTCGGCGTAATGCTCCTCGCCGATCCGCGCCGCCGACTCGTGGAGCACCCGGCGGACGGCCTTCAGGATCCCGCGGTACGCCACGTCCTGGGCCAGCGCGTGGTGGAACCGCCCCTCGCGGCCCTCCCCGTTGGCCGGGGCGGGCTCCAGGAACGAGGCCGCCTGGAGCGCGGCCAGCCCGTCCTCGAACGCCATGGGCTGGGGCTCGAGCGCCCACATGCGGGCCAGGAGCGCTTCCGAGAACCGGAGGCCCAGGACCGCCGCCATCTGGAGGAGCCGCTGGACGGGCGGGGAGAGCCGGTCCACACGGCTCCGGATCAGGGCCTGAAGGGTCCCCGGCACCTCGGCGCCGGCGCCGGCCTCCCCGAGCGAACGGGCCAGCTCCTCCAGGTAGAGAGGGTTCCCTCCCGATAGCCGGAGGAGGTCCCTCCGGGCGCGGGGCGAGAGGTCGTCCCAGCGGTCCCCCAGGAGGGCGCGCGCCTCGGCCTCACCCAGCGGCTCGAGCGCGAGCTGCGGCAGGGCGTCGAACGGGGGCTCGACCGGCGGCCGCGCGGTGACGAGCACCCCGACCCCGGCGTCTTCCGCCACCGGCAGCAGGAACCCGACCAGCTCGCGCGCGGCCTCGTCGGCCCAGTGGGCGTCCTCGACGTGCAACAGCGTGGGCCTCTCCCCGCCCGCCGCCCGGAGCGCCTCGGCCAGATCGCGCCACCGCTCGCGACGCGCGGCCTGGGGATCGGAGCCGGCCGCACCGGGCTCGGGGATCGCCGCGCCGAGCGCCCGCTGCAGATCCACCTCGAGCGGCAGGGCTCCCGGCATCGGGAAGGGGGTGAACCCGGCCTCGATCACGTGGAGCCCCGGGCCCGCGCGCTGGAGCGCCTCGCGCACCAGTCGGCTCTTGCCCGAGCCCGCCTCGGCCACCACCGCCAGCGCGCCGCCCCGCCCCGCGGCCACGTCCTCCAGCAGGCCGACCGCGCGGGAGAGCTCCGCCTCCCGCCCGACGAAGACCGCGGTCCCCGGGCGCCGCCCGCCGCGGGCCGCCCGGTAGCGCACGACCCGGTAGGCCCGGACCGGCTCCTTCCGGCCCTTCAGCTCCAGCGGCTCGCGCTCCTCGGTCTCGAACCGGTCGGCGATCCGGGCGTGCACGCTCTCGGAGATCAGCACCGTGTTCGTCTCGGCGCGGCCCTCCAGGCGCGAGGCCACGTTCACCACGTCCCCCATCGCCGTGTACTG
>DATLFF010000406.1:0-6973 GCA_035524915.1 Gemmatimonadota bacterium
TAGCGACGGTCACCCGTCCCGCACACCATGATCGCCGACCGGGCGGAGCTCGAGGCGATGGGCGGCTCGCACCATCCGTTCCTCGGGGTGCTGGGGGTCATGAGCGCCAAGAACACGGCGGTCAACCTCATGATCCTGACGACGTTTCTCTCGTTCCTCATGTACCGGCGGGCGAACCAGCGTCCGGTGGTGTCGTGGGCGCGGACCGGGACGCTGATCCAGGCGACTCTGTTTGTAGTCGCCGCGGCGGTGGTCCTGTTCTACGGCGTGTACGGTTACTTCGTGACCGCGATCGTGCGGATCGGCTTCAGCGTCTACCAGGTGCTGGCGGTGCTGGCCACGATCGTCGGGGTGGTGGTGCTGGACGTCCTCATGCTGCGGGGAGCGGAGTCCCGGGGCGAGATCCAGTGGGGGAAGATGCCGGCGCGGTCCCAGTACGCGCTCTTCGTCATGGTGGTCACCTTCACCTGGCTCATGGGCCTCATGGGTTTCGCCCGGAGCGGCATTCGCCAGCACTGGCACGTGTGGGAGGTCATGCGCGACACGTCCGAGTGGGCGGCCACGCCGGCGCTGGGCTACGCGGCCCAGGTGATCAGTGTGTGCGTGCTGATCTTCCTCGGCATGATCTCGTTCATCTTCTGGCTGGGGGGCCTGGTGGAGAAGCCTCAGCTCGTGCCGGCGCCGCCGGACGATACGCGGCTGGCTACGGCGGCGAGGGAATAGGCCATGATGACCAATCTCAAGATCCTGGCCGTCGTGCTCGGCACCGTCGGCCTCTACACCCTGATCGCCAACGCGATTCCGCAGGTGGAGTCGGACGTGCCTCGGGAGCTCACGTTCTCGGGCGAGGTGACGGCGGAGGAGCTGGTGGCGGCGGGCGAGGAGATCCACGCGGGGTCCGGTGGCTGCACCGCCTGCCATGGGACGGGCACCCGCGCGCCGAACCTCGTGACCGCTGACGAGACGGGGCAGGCGATCGGGGCCCGCTGTGCCGCGCGGGTGGAGGGGATGGACTGCAAGGAGTACCTGTACGCCTCGATGATCGATCCCAACGCCTACGTGGTGGAGGGGTTCCAGCCGATCATGCCGGACGTGCGGCGGACCCTCTCGAACGAGCAGATCTGGGCGCTGGTGGCCTTCCTCCAGGCGCAGGGTGGCGAGGTGACGGTGACGGGCGAGGACATCGCGGCCACCGCGGGCGAGGCCGACGCGGAGGCCGCCACGGCGACCCAGGCGGCGGCGGCTTCGGGCCAGGTCGATCCCGGGGTCTCGAATCCGGTGGGGATCCTGCAACAGTTCGCCTGCCTGGCCTGCCACCGCCTGGGCGAGCAGGGGCAGGAGGTGGGCCCGCCGTTCACCGACGTGGGAGCGCGACTCCAGCCCGATGAGATCCGGCGCGCGATCGTGGATCCCGACGCCGAGATCGCTCCCGGCTACGAGCCGTTCGCCGGGATCATGCCAAAGGACTTCGGGCAGCGGATGACGTGGTCCCAGCTGGAGGTTCTGGTGGAGTACCGGTCGGAGCAGAGGGGACCGTGAGAGAGCGGCTCTCGCATCCGTTCTGGCAGGCGATCCTGCTTCTGGTGGTGGCGTGGGTCCTCATCCGGTTCGGGATCCCCTACGTGCCGCCGATCTTCGGCGTGGCCAGCGCGCCCGTCCCGGCCACGGTGGAGCTCCAGTACATGGTGACGGCGCTGGTGGGGATCCTGATCTGGGTCAGCGGGAGCGAGGAGCGGTGGCGCCGGTTCAAGGAGCCCATCGCCGAGACGATGGTCCGCGAGGACCGCAAGGCCCTGCGGCTGGCGTTCCTCGTGCTCCTGCCCCTGCTCGTGGGGTTCGTGACCTTCCGCCAGGTGCGCCAGACGGTGGCCGCGCCCCCGTCGCTCCGCTCGATCCATCCGGCGCCGCCCGCGAGCATCACCTTCCGCGGCCGGAGCATGACGCTGGCGGGTCTCGAGAACCCGCTCCGCGCGGATGGCTCGATCGACGAGGACTACGAGCGCGGTCTGGCGGTCTACTACGAGAACTGCCTGCCCTGCCACGGTGACGCCATGGACGGCAACGGCCATTACGCCCACGGCTTCCAGCCTCGGCCACTCTCCTTCACCGGCTCCAGCACGATCGCGCAGCTGACCGAGAGCTTCGTCTTCTGGCGGATCGCCAAGGGCGGACCCGGCCTGCCCCGGGAGGGCGCTCCCTGGAATTCGGCCATGCCTGCGTGGGAGGACATCCTCTCCGAGGAGGAGATCTGGGCCGTCATCATCTTCCTCTACGAGCAGACCGGGAACCGTCCACGCACGTGGGAAGAGCACGCCGAGGGCGAGGAGGCGGAGCCCTGAGCCGCGGGGCGCTCCTCCTCGCCGCGGCGCTCTCCGCCGCGGCCGTCCCGGCCGCGGCCCAGGAGCCGGCCGGGAAGGCGACCTACGACCGGTGGTGCGCGGGCTGTCACGGGGTTGAGGGGCGCGGCGACGGTCCGGGAGCGGAGACGATGCTTCCCCGGCCGCGGGACTTCACCCGCGCGGTCTACGAGATCCGCACCACGCCGAGCGGGGCGCTCCCGACGGACGACGACATCCTGCGGGTGATCGACCGCGGGATGCCGGGCACCGCCATGCCCGGCTGGGAGAAGCAGCTCTCGCGGGAGCAGCGGAGCGCGCTGGTCGAGTACCTGAAGACCTTCTCCGGCTTCTTCGAGAGCGAGGAGGCCCCGGAGCCGATCGAGATCGGCGGCGCGCCGGGCGGCGGGGGCGAGGCGCTCGCCGAGGGGCGCGAGGTCTACGAGCGCGTGGAATGCTGGAAGTGCCACGGCCAGGCCGGCCGCGGCGAAGGGCAGAGCGCCCCCACGCTGGAGGACGACGCCGGGCTGCCGGTCCGGGCCGTGGACCTGACCGAGAACTGGCTGTTCAACGGCGGCGGCTCCACGGAGGAGATCTTCACCCGGTTCATGACCGGCTTGAACGGCACCCCCATGCCCTCGTTCGCCGACCTGGTCGAGGCCGAGGTGGTCACCGAGGAGGAGCTGTGGAACCTGGCCCACTACGTCCGGAGCCTCTCGCCCGAGAAGCCGCCGGTCGCCCGCGAGGTGATCCGCGCCCGGCGCGTCGACGGGGGCCTGCCCGCGGGGGTCGACGACGAGGCCTGGGAGGACGTGGAGCGCTTCTACGTGCCGCTCGTGGGACAGGTGATCGTCGAGCCGCGCTGGTTCGCGCCGCGGGTCGACGGAGTGTGGGTGCAGGCGATGCACGACGGCCGCGAGGTGGTGCTCCGGCTGGTCTGGAACGATCCCTCGGAGAGCCCGGACCCGGCGTGGGATGAATGGCGCGGCCGGATGCGGTCGGTTATGCTGGCCGAGGAAGCGGCGGCGCCGGCCGGCGCCGCGGACACCGCGTCCGCGTCCGACACGACGTCCGCCCCGACTCCCACGACCCCCGCCGAAGGCGGTCCCGCACCGGACGTCCTGGTGGTTCAGTTCCCCGTACGGATCCCGGAGGGCATGGAGCGCCCGTACTTCCTCATGGGCGACGATTCGGATCCGGTCTACCTGTGGCGCTGGGAGAGCGGCGCCGAGGGCGCCCGCGAAGCGGTCGGCCGGGGGATGACTCGGGTCGAGCCGCTGGCGGGGACGGAGCCGCTGGTGGCCGAGGCCGTCTTCGAGGAAGGGCAGTGGCGGCTCCTCGTCCGGCGCGAGATGGCAGCCGGGGAGGTCGAGAACCGGCTGGCGTTCGAGGAAGGGCGCCCGATCCCGATCGCGCTCTTCGCGTGGGATGGCGACAACGGCGAGTCCGGCACCCGGGGCGCGGTCGGGACCTGGTACTTCCTGGTGCTGGAGGAGCCGAGCTCGAACTCGGTGTACGTGGTGCCGCTCGCCGCCGCGCTGCTGACGGCGGGCCTGGGAATCGTCCTCGTCGCGCGGGCGCAGAGGCGCGCGAGGGAGAATCGCGAACCGTCATGACGAAACACAAGGAGGCGACATGCGAGAGTTCTTGAAGCGATTGGGGGTCGTGGGAGCCGCGGTCCTGTTCGCCACGGCCGCGGCCTGCGGCGGTGGTGAGGACGCCGAGGAAGTCGATGGCGGCGACGGCGAGGAAGCCGCGCCCGCGGTCCACCCGGACAGCGCGGCGACGATCTCGGGAGTGGTCAACTTCGAGGGGACCCCGCCCGCGGCGGAGCCGATCGACATGAGCGAGGAGCCGGCCTGCGCGGAGAAGTACTCCGAGCCGCCGACCCGCGAAGCGGTGGTCGCCAACGATGGCCGGTTGGCGAACGTGTACGTGTACGTCAAGGAGGGCCTGCCCGACCGGGAGTGGCCGACGGCGTCGGAGTCCGTGACGCTCGATCAGGACGGCTGTCACTACATCCCGCACGTGACGGCCATCCAGGTGGGCCAGCCGCTCGACATCGTCAACTCCGACGGGATCCTCCACAACATCAACACCCAGCCCACCGTGAACCGGGGCTTCAACATCAGCCAGCCGGTCGAGATGACGACCACGCGGGACTTCTCGGCGGCCGAGGTGATGATCCCGGTCAAGTGCGACGTGCACGGCTGGATGGAGGCCTACATCGGCGTGCAGGAGCATCCCTACGCGGTCGTCTCGGGCGACGACGGGAGCTTCACGATCGAGAACCTGCCGGCCGGCACGTACACGGTCGAGGCGTGGCACGAGCTGTACGGCACGCAGACGACGACGGTGACGGTGGCGGCCCAGGAGACGGGCGAGGCCACGTTCACCTACTCGGCCGACATGGCCGGCCGTCCCGTCCCACTCGGCGAGCCGATCGACCTCCACGACCACGGCGACACCCGCGTCGCCTCGGCGCACTGACGGAGGCGGGGGGCCGCGGATGAACTGGAGCTGGTTCCTCTCGGAGCCCGTCTCGACCTTCGGGGCGCGGATCGACTCGATTTACTACGTGATCCTCTGGATCACGGGGGCGGTCTTCGTGCTGACCGAAGGGCTCCTCGTGTACTTCGTGATCAAGTACCGCCACAGGGAGGGGCGCCGGGCGCACTACTCCCATGGCAACGCGAAGCTCGAGGTGGCGTGGACGGTGATCCCGTTCGTGATCGTGCTCGCGATCGCCTGGGTGAGCGCCGAGGCGTGGCTCGAGGCCAAGGTGCCCGACCGGACGGCGGTGGCCGAGGGTGACGTGACGATGCGGGTGATGGCCAAGCAGTTCGAGTGGAACGTCACCTACGCCGGCCCCGACGGCCAGCTCGACACGGACGACGACTTCGTCAAGAGGAACCAGCTCCACGTCCCGGTGGGGGCGGCGGTGCGGATCGAGCTCATGGCCGAGGACGTGATCCATTCGTTTTTCCTCCCCGATCTGCGCGTCAAGCAGGACGCGGTGCCGGGGATGATGATCCCGGTCTGGTTCCAGGCCACCCGCGCCGGGGAGTATCCGCTCGCGTGCGCCGAGCTGTGCGGGCTCGGCCACTACCGCATGCGGGCCACGCTGACCGTGCACGAGCCCGACGCGTACCAGGAGTGGCTGGCCGCCGAGACGGAAGTGGCGCCCCCGGCGCCCGAGACCGTCCCGGCGCCGGCCGACACCGCCGAGGTCGAGCTCGGCGGAGAGCCCGCCGACCCAGGGGAGGAGCGCGCATGACCACCGCCACCACGACGGCCGAGCGGGCCCCCAACGAGTCCGTCCAGCATTGGGCGGAGCCGGGGCACGCCGACGACCGGCCGTTCATCCGCAAGTACGTGTTCTCGACCGACCACAAGGTGATCGGGAACCAGTTCCTGTTCCTGAGCCTCTTCTTCCTGCTCGTGGGCGGCCTGCTCGCCATGGCGATGCGGTGGCAGCTGGGCTTCCCGGGCGAGGCGATGCCGGGCGGGGGGATCCTCACCGACGCGCAGGCCGCCGAGGGGATCCTGCTGCCGGAGTTCTACAACTCGCTCGTCACGATGCACGGCACTTTCATGATCTTCTTCGCCATCATGCCGCTGCTGGTGGGCGTGTTCGGGAACTGGTTGATCCCGCTCCACGTGGGGGCGTCGGACATGGCCTTCCCGCGGCTCAACATGGCGTCGTTCTGGACCGCCGTGCCGGCCGGGATGATCATGCTGTCCAGCTTCTTCGTCTCCGGCGGCGCGGCCGCGGCCGGATGGACCGGCTACCCGCCGCTCTCGGCGGTCCCCGAGTTCAGCGGCGTCTACTGGGGCCAGAAGCTCTGGTGCATCTCCCTGATCGTGCTCGGGTTCTCCTCGCTCATGGGCGCGGTCAACTACATCACCACCATCGTGAACATGCGGGCCCCGGGGATGACCTGGATGCGCCTGCCGCTCCCGATCTGGGCGCTCTTCATCACGGCGATCCTGGTGCTCCTGGCGATCCCGGTCCTGACCGGGGCGCTGATCATGCTGCTGTTCGACCAGCTGATCGGGACCACGTTCTTCCTGCCGGAGGGCGGGGGACAGCCGCTCTTGTGGCAGCACCTGTTCTGGTACTTCGGCCATCCCGAGGTCTACATCCTGATCCTGCCGGCCATGGGGCTCACTTCGGAGGTCCTCGCCAACGGCGCCCGCAAGCCGATCTTCGGATACAAGTTCATGGTGGCGGCCCTCGTGTCGATCGCCTTCCTGGGCTGGCTCGTGTGGGGCCACCACATGTTCCAGAGCGGGATGAGCCCGATCCTCGGGACCTCGTTCATGGTCTCGACCATGGTGATCGCCGTGCCGAGCGCGATCAAGGTGTTCAACTGGCTCGGGACCCTCTGGCGCGGCGACATCCACTTCCACGTGCCGATGCTGAACGCGCTGGCGTTCGTGGCCATGTTCGTGATCGGCGGGCTGTCGGGGATCTTCATGGCCTCGACGCCGGTCGACATCTTCATCCACGACACGTACTTCATCGTGGCCCACCTCCACTACGTGCTGTTCGGCGGCAGCCTGTTCGCGATCTTCGCCGGCATCTACTTCTGGTTCCCGAAGTTCTTCGGCAGGATGTTGAACCGGCCGCTCGG